>JAJCXW010000085.1 GCA_029263235.1 Acidimicrobiales bacterium | reverse complement strand
GTCGATCGACACCGCCGTCACGATCGATCTCGCCGGTGAGACCGACCACCTCGCCCCGAAACAGATCTCCGGAACCGACGAGATCGTGACGGCGGCAGTGGTGGTCAGCCGAGCAGTCCACAACGGCAACGCCGAGCTTCTGTGCATCGACATAGCCGAGCGACTCGACGACCCTGATCTCACCGTGCAGATTCGCACCGAAGTGGTCGACACCGCGGCACTCGTCGATCATCATGCCCCGCCGATTTCGATCGACATCATCGCTGAATGCAGGAGTGGGCAGTGAAGCGCAACGCTCTGCAGAGACTGGCGATCATTCGGATCGCCATGGCTAGTTATGCCGTGGTCTGGACCCTCGTCCGCACCATCAACATCCTCGATACGAGCCGCCAACCATCTCGAAGGTTTGATCCGGTTGGGCCCCTTTGGTTCCTCGACAAACCACTGCCGGTGTCCTACATCGTGGTGGGCGTTGCTGTGGTCGTCGTTGCTGGCACGGCGATGGCGTTCGGCTGGCGGTACCGCCTCACTGCCCCGCTCACCGCAGTCGCGTTCATGTTCGTCACCACCTACCGAAACTCCTGGGGACACATCATTCACACCGAGAACCTGATCTCGGTGCAGCTCGTCGTTCTCGCTCTGGCGCCGGCCGCCGTGATGTGGTCGGTCGACAGCCGCCGCGATTCCGAGGACGACGACGGATGGTGGGCCCTCAAGTCGATGGCCGTGCTCGCCACCGGTGCCTATCTGCTCGCCGGCATCGCCAAGCTACGAATCAGCGGCCTGCACTGGATCGACGGCGATGTACTCCTTCACCAGATCGCATTCGACAATGCCCGCAAGATCGAACTCGGCACTTCAGCCTCACCGTTCGCAGCGTTCTTCATCAAGCAGCACTGGCTGATGGCCCCATCGGCCATCGTTGCGCTGGTGATCGAACTCGGTGCCCCCCTGGCGCTACTCAAGGAACGCATCGCCATCGTCTGGGCAGCATCGGTGGTCCTGCTTCACTTCGCGATATTGGTGATGATGGCGATCCTCTTCCCGTACCAACTTCTCGGTATCGCTCTGTTTCCTCTCCTGCCTGTGGAGGTCGCCGTGGTGGGGCTCATCGATCGAAGGCGGGCCGCGGGCGCCTCACCTACAGCTCTCGAACCCGCGCTGTGACACCGGAGCCGACCCTGGTCCGGCGATAGTCTGACGAGCCGACCGAACCGAGGACAGTGATGAATTCCGAAGACTCTGTATCCGAACTGTTCGAACCCGACTCGTGGGCGAGCGTTCCCGGATTCGAGGACCTCACCGACATCACCTACCACCGGGCCCGAGACCAGGGCACCGTACGAATCGCATTCGATCGGCCCGAGGTCCGCAACGCGTTCAGGCCCCGCACCGTCGATGAGCTCTACAAGTGCCTCGACCACGCCCGCATGAGCAGCGATGTCGGGTGCGTGCTGCTCACCGGCAACGGCCCGTCTCCACGCGACGGCGGCTGGGCTTTCTGTTCCGGCGGCGACCAACGAATCCGCGGCCGTGAGGGCTACAAGTACGCCGAGGGCGACACCGCCGACACCATCGATCCGGCCCGTGCGGGTCGTCTGCACATTCTCGAGGTGCAACGGCTCATCCGAACCATGCCGAAGATCGTGATCGCGGTGGTTCCGGGATGGGCGGTTGGTGGCGGCCACAGCCTCCATGTCACCGCCGATCTCACCATCGCCTCCGCCGAGCATGCCATCTTCAAGCAGACCGACACCGATGTCGCCAGCTTCGACGGCGGGTTCGGTTCGGCTTACCTTGCTCGCCAGGTCGGCCAGAAGCGGGCACGCGAGATCTTCTTTCTCGGCCACGACTACTCGGCCGAGGAAGCCCACGACATGGGCATGGTCAACAAGGTGGTTCCCCACGAGTCGCTCGAGACTGTCGCACTCGAGTGGGCCGCCGAAGTCAACTCCAAGAGCCCGACGGCACAACGCATGGCCAAGTTCGCATTCAACCTGATCGACGACGGCCTGGTCGGCCAGCAGGTCTTTGCCGGAGAAGCCACACGGTTGGCCTACATGACCGAAGAGGCCGTTGAGGGGCGCGACGCGTTCCTCGAAAAGCGTCAACCCGACTGGTCTCCGTTCCCCTGGTATTTCTGATCGGTGGATCCCCACAACGACCCTCGACTCGTGGTGCGCTTCTGGAAGCCCCACGGCGTGCTGACCGCCTTCACCGACCGTGAAGGCCGCGAGACTCTGGCCGATTTCATCGACATCCCCGAAATCTACGCGGCCGGCCGTCTCGATCGCGACAGCGAGGGCCTACTCGTGTTGACGAGATCAAAGAGTCTTCGCGGCCAACTGATGGACCCCGATATCGGCCATCCCCGCACCTACCTGGTGCAGGTCGAGGGCATTCCCGATGAGGCCAGCCTCCGACAACTTCGAGCCGGAGTCGAGCTCAAGGATGGTCTCACCCGACCGGCAAAGGCCCAACTACTGGATCTTCCTCCGCAACTTCCGCCCCGGCGTGTGCCCATACGCCTGAGGAGGTCCGTGCCCGATTCGTGGCTGCGAGTCCAACTGACGGAAGGCCGAAATCGGCAGGTCCGCCGTATGACCGCCGCAGTCGGCCATCCCACGCTGCGTCTGGTTCGCGAGGCGATCGGACCCATCGGGATCGACGGGCTCGACCCGGGTGAATGGCAGATACTCGACGACGATGCCTCAGCGAAACTCCAGGCCAGCGTCAATCAGGCGGAAGAGTCCAGTCGATCTCCCCACGGCCGGCGTCGATCAGGGCGGCGTTCGCCTGGCTGAATGGCTTCGAGCCCATGAACCCTCGATGAGCCGAGAGGGGTGAGGGATGAGGCGACTCGATCACCACATGGCGATCGGTATCGATGAGTTTCTTCTTGGCTCTGGCGGCCGAACCCCACAGGACGAAAACCACCGTCTCGGTCTTCTCGTTGACCACCCGCAGCACCTCGTCGGTAAAGGTCTCCCAGCCTTGTCGCTGATGGCTGGCCGCTTCACCGCGACGAACTGTGAGAGTGGTGTTGAGAAGAAGGACCCCTTGGCGGGACCATGCCTCCAAGGATCCGCCCGCACCGGTCTCCACGCCGAGGTCGGACTCCATCTCCTTGCAGATGTTGGCAAGTGACGGCGGCCTGCGTACCCCACTCTGAACCGAGAAGCACAGGCCATGAGCCTGACCGGGACCGTGGTAGGGGTCCTGCCCGAGAATCATCACCTTCACATCGGCCCACGGGGTGAGATGCAGAGCCGCAAAGACACGGTCAGGCGCCGGATACACCTCATGCTGGGCACGCTCGTCGGCGACAAACCGCATCAGATCCTTCCAGTAGGGCTTGTCGAACTCCCCTCTGAGCAGCGGATTCCAGTCGGTGGTGGCAGCCATCGCCGGTGTTAGCGGGGGCGGGGACCGATGATGCTGGCCCGCTCCATGACCCGGACGTCGGGCCAGTAGTCGCTGGTCGCGTAGTGCTGCACCGATCGGTTGTCCCAGAAGGCGACGGTGTGAGGCTCCCAAGCGAGTCGGAACTGGTACTCCACGATCTCGGAGCGTTCAGCGAGCATGTTCACCAAGGCGATGCTCTCATCGACGGGAAGACCCTCGATGTGGGAAGTGAAGTAACGATTGACGTAGATCACCTTGCGGCCGGTGTCGGGATGGGTGTGCACGACGGGGTGCCGGGCCGGCGGGAATTTTGCGCGAGTGGCTTCCATCTGTTCGGGCGGAACTTGTGCCCCGAATGCAAGCATGAAGTCGTGGACCGCATAGAGATCCGCGATGCGAGTCTTTGTCGAGTCGTCGAGACCGTCGTAAGCGGCCGCAACATCACTGAAAAGGGTGTCGCCACCGGTGGCCGGCACCTCGATCGCGTGGAGCACGGCGCCCATGGATGGCTCTTCGCGCCAGGTGACATCGTGATGCCATCCGTTCTCGAATCCACCGGTGTCGGCCGACTTCTCGAAACGCACCAGCTCCGGATGGTCGGTATTGCTCCCGATGAAGGGATGAATCTCGAGCTCACCGAATCTTCGGGCGAATGCAATGTGTTGCCCGGAGCTAATCGGCTGATCTCGAAAGAAGATCATCTTGTAGTCGAGGAGAGACCTCTTGATGTCGTGTATCACCTCATCTGAAAGGTTTGCCCGAAGGTCGACGCCGGAAATCTCTGCGCCAACTGTGGTGCCTCGCGGTGTGACCCCGATGTGGTCGAATTGTGGGCGGGCCAGGCGTTGCCGCTCTTCAGCCAAGTGTCCGAGGGGGCCGAGTTCGATCCCGTAGGGCTCGACCACCACACGACGTGCGTTCAGCTTGGTACCGGGATCAGTCGTGCCCACCTCAACCGCGCCTTCACTCTCGGTCATGCACCCTCTCCCCTGCCTCGACGGCAACTGCTACTACCGCGAGGACACTACGAGGTCGAGACACGCCGCGAAAGCCAGCAGGATTTCACCCCGAAGGCAGGACAACTAGCGTGCGGAAATGACAGCTGACACCATCATCTCGGGCGGACCCATACACACCATGGCCGACACGGGATCGACCGACGCCGTCGCCATCACCGATGGTCGCATCACCGGCGTCGGGCTGCTTGAGGACGTCGCCCTGCACCGGGGCGCGTCAACCGAGATGATCGACCTTGCCGGGAGCACTCTGATGCCGGGTCTGATCGAACCTCACACCCATCCCGACCTGTGCGGAATCTGCTACTCGTGGCTCGACGTGAGCGGCTTCAACCACAAGACCGATGCGGAGGTCGAGGCGGCCCTTCGTGCGGAGGCGGCATCACGCCCCGACGGCGACTGGATCTTCGCTTTCGGCCTTGATGCCATGCTCACCGGAGATCTCGGCAACTATGACCGGCGTCGTCTCGACGACATCGCACCACGAAACCCTCTCGTGATCATGATCCAGTCGATGCACACGCTCTGGGTCAACTCCGCCGCCCTTCAAGCCGCCGGAATCGACGACGAAAGCCCCGATCCTGAGTTCGGCGGCGCCTACGGGCGCGATGCCGCCGGGCATCTGACCGGGCGGGTCGAGGAGCAAGTGGCGATGCTCCCCTTCCTGGCCCACGCCGACATGGGGCCCGAACAACTCGAGGGCGAAATGTGGAAGCAGTATCAGCGCTATGCCGCTGTCGGCATCACCACTCTCGGAATGGCCGGCGCAATGGTGCCCGCCGCGAGTTTCGACCTCTTCCGTCAGTTCGCCGACCGTCCCGACGTCCCCCAGCGTCTGATCGGCTACCTCCGACACAACGAAATCGAGGGTCTCGGACTCGCCCCGGGCGACGGCGACGATCGCTTCAGGGTCCAAGGTATGAAGCTCTGGTACGACGGATCGCCCTACACCGGAACCATGCTCCTCGACGAGCCGTACCTCGAGTCGGAGCTCTGTTGTTGCACCCTCGGCATCGCCGCCGGCACAACCGGCTACGCCAACTTCGACCCCAAGGATCTTGTGGAGATCCTGTCGGGACTCGCGGCTGATGGCTGGCAGGTTCTGACCCATGCCCAAGGCGATCGTGGCTGCAGGGAAATCCTCGACCTCTACCAGACGGCTCTGGGAGCCAAGTCGTCCGATGATCATCGCTGGCGCCTCGAACACTGCCTCATGGTCACTGGCGAAGATCTGGCGAGGGCCCGCAACATCGGCGTGAGTCCGTCATTCCATGTTGACCACGTGCACTGGTACGGAGCGGAGCTGCACGACCACATCCTCGGCCCCGAGCGTTGCGAGCACATAATGCCCATCGGCACCGCCGTCGGTCAGGGGCACCGGGTGTCGCTCCACGCCGATTCCCCGATGTATCCGCCCGGCCCCCTTCACCTCGTGCAGACCGCGGTCACCCGTCTCACCCGCTTGGGAGGACGCCTGGGACCCAGCGAGGCCGTAGCGGTCGACGCGGCATTGCGCGCCGTGACCATCGATGCTGCGTGGCAGCTCAGGGTCGACGACATCGTCGGGAGTCTCGAGCCGGGGAAACGCGCCGACCTGGTGGTCCTCGACGATGATCCCATGGCCGTCGAATCCACCGACATCAACAAGATCGGTGTCGAGTCGACCTGGCTCGACGGAGTTCCGGTGTCGAGCGCCAACGCCCTCTGATCTCCTCCTGCCGGGTCCCCGATTCCTCGGTCGTGCCACGCGAGACTCGACCCGTGTCCGACATCACCGAAACCTCCTCGACCTGGCTGACCCCGGACGACCTCGCCGAGGTACGCGACCGGGTGCCCATGGTCTACGTCGACGCCGTCCCGGTGAGAGTCGACTCAGTCGGAGAAGTCACCGAGATCGGACTGCTGCTCCAGGCCCTGCCCGTCGGCACTGTCAGCCGTGCATTGGTCACCGGACGCGTCCTGTTCGTCGAGCGGATCCGTCA
>JAJCXW010000084.1 GCA_029263235.1 Acidimicrobiales bacterium | reverse complement strand
AGGCCAAGGATCGCGCTAGTGGGATCGTCTCTGATGCCCTGGCTGAGGCCGAGGGGATCAGGAAGAACGCTCGACAGAAGGTGGAACGGCGCCGCTCGGTGGCCGACACCGAACTCGAGAGTATTGCGATACGGCAGGACGCCCTACGCGACGAGATGACAACTCTCGAGAGCGAGATCGAGACCCGAAGGTTGGCCCTGCTCGACACATCGGCCCAGCTCGCCGACCTTGCCACCTCGCTGGCACCGGCCGGCGATGATTCCTCTTCGGTGATTGATCTGAGTGCCCCCGAGACTCCTGAGGCCATGGTGGTGGAGGTCGATCCCACTCAGTCGACTTCGAGTTGACAGCACCCTCCGGCGCAACATCGCCACTCCCAGGCCGATAGGTTTCGGCGGTGCTTCTGACCATTGGTGATCTACTGGAAGAGGTCCTGGTCCAGATGCCGGCGTCCCCAGTGAGGGGTCGCGACATCAGAGTCCGGTCGGTTCGTGTCCGAGGGGGCTGCGCCGCCAACGTGGCCGCCATTGATGCAGAGTCGGGCGGGAGCCCCCGTTTCGTCGGGCAGGTCGGCGACGACACGATCGGCCGCACGCTCGTGGAGGATCTGCGCAACCGCGGTGTCGACTCACTCGTTCATCACGCTGGCGGCACTGGTGTGGCTATCACCATGATCGGGGGTGGGACACGCACTCGTCTCGTCGATCGTGGAGCGTCGAGACGAATGGTATCGATCGAGCCCGGCGTGCTCGATGGCATCGCGCAGCTCTACCTCGAGGCGGCTGTATTCAGCGACGACCCGTTCGCGTCGGCGATCGACCGACTCCTGGGGGAAATCGGCGACCGTCGAATCGACATCGTCATGACCGGCCCCGCGGGCATCGACCTCGAGCGCATCGGAGCATCGGCCTTCCTTGCACTCGTGGCCGAGATTCGACCCGACAGTGTCGTCCTCAACAAGGCCGATCATGCAGCTCTGGGTTTGGAGCCTCGATTGCCGATTCCCGGCGCCGACAACACCGTGATCACCGCCGGACCCCGGCCCACCTTGGTCTTGGATCGAAAGGGAGCGTCGACCTCGGTCGAAGTCCGTCCGGTCGACAACATCCGCGACACCACCGGTGCCCGCGACGGTTTCGTGGCTGGCTACATGGCCTCACGGCGCGCCGGCGCCGATCCGAGATCGGCCACCAATGCCGGGCATCGCGTGGCGGCCAAGGTCATCTCCCGGCTGGGTCCCACCACCATCGGCTGAGACGCGAACGAGGGGCCGGTGGCAGCCGACCCCTCGATTCACAACAAGTTGATCGTTGGATCAGCCGGCAAAGCTGCCGAGATCACCTTCCACGTCGATCAGCTCACCAGTGACTGCCACCCAGCTACCGGCCTCGGCGTCGGGCGGGAGGTTGAGCATACTGATCTCACCGGCCTCGACGATGTAGGCATCGTTGGCGCCGTCGGTCTGGATCGTCGAGCCGGGAAGGGCGTTCTGCGCTTCCCAGTTCTGCTGCCAGCTGGCCTGCATGACGTTGGCTCGACCCAGGCCACCGTTCGCGGCGGCCTCCCGTAGGACATGGTCGAGTTGCTCAGCGAACGCGTAGCCCGTCTGTTGGGCACCGGCATCGGGGTCGATACCAGCCGCCTCGAGCTCGGATCGAACCTTCATGACCCATGGATCGTCAGCCCATCTCGGATCACCGATGTCCTTGGTGGTCGAGATTATCTGGATTCCATGGGCGGCACCTGCGGCCTGAGAGTGCAACGGTCCCCAGAAGAGTCCGATGTTCTGGCACGTAGAGGAGACCATGATCGTCGCACCCCAGCCAACACCGCGAGCACCGCCGACGGCCCGGGGGCAACTAGCACCCGTTGTGCCGACCACGAATATGTCGGCACCGGACGCGGCCAAGGTGGTGACCTCGGGTTGCACGGTGTCAGCGTTCGGATCATGGAGCTCAGTGGCGAGTATCTCGAGACCAAGCTCCGGAGCGCACTGTTCAAAGAACTTCTGATAGGACTTACCGAAGTCGTTGTTGGCGTAGAGGGCTGCCACGGTGGTTCCCTCGCCGAACTCCGACGCGAAGTAGTCACACCAGATCAAGGACTCTGTCGAGTAGTTGAGAAGCTGGCCGATGGTCCACGGGAAGTTGGACGGGTCGCCCCAGTTCGGGAGGCCAGTGGCGTTGTAGAGCTGCGGAATGCACTCCTCGTTGAGGGTGTCGCGTACTGCCAGGTTGTTGGGCGAACCAAGTATGTGGGAGAAGGCGAAGATGTTTTCGGTGTCGATCATCTCCCCGACGTTGGTAACTGTCCTTCCCGACTCGTAGCCGTCGTCGCGGGACACAATCGTGACGCTGCGTCCGTCGATCGGGTCGGCGTTGTCGAAGAAGATCTGCATGCCTTCGGCGATGGTTCCGAACCCGGCCAGAGCTCCAGATTCCGGAAGACTGATACCGATTCGGATCTCGTCGTCGGTCAAACCTTGGGTGTCGTCCCAGCCACTTGGGCACTCGTTGGTGTCGAGAACGGCTCCGCCGCCGAGATCGAAGGTGCCGTCCGATACGGGGGCTGCCTCCGTGGTCGTCGGCGCTGCCGTGGTTGTGCCCGCGTCGGCTGTGGTAGCCGGAGCGGCAGTGGTAGCCGTGGAGGCCTCGCCACCATCGTCACCACATGAAGCTGCTATGAGTGTGAATGCGAGCGCAGTCGCTATCAGACCCAGACATCGTTTGGACCGTTTCATGGACCCCTCCTTGGTGTGAGCCTGTTGGCTCGGTTTGAAAACGCTAGGCACAGATCGGCCCAACATGCGAACTCGCGCGGTTCAGCCGCTGGTTGCCCCGTCATGGTGAATGTCGGGCACCACTCGATAGATACGCGCCCTGATTCTGGTCAGCCCGTAGGCAATCCCGCCGGGCATCGCGAACATTAACCCGATCAGGAGAACGCCCAGGACCATCTGTCCGTAGGGGCCGTTGAGTTCCCAACCGAGCAACGGTACCTCTTTGGTCTGAGTCGCCCACTGGCGTACGAAGATCACCGCGAAGCCGCCGATCAGGGAGCCCTTGAGATTGGCGCTGCCACCAACGATGAGACCGACAACGAGGAAGATCGCGAAATTGATTCCCATGTCGTCAGGACTCACGAAACCCTTGTCGATGGCCAACATGGTGCCGGCGATGCCCGACAGCAGGGCCGATGCTCCGAAGGCCCCGGCCTTGTAGAGCGAGAGATTGATCCCTGAGACCTCGGCCCCGATTTCGTTGTCGCGAATGGCGATCAACGCCCGCCCGGGTCGGCTCTTGACGAGGTTGCGGGCCAGAAGGAACGAGGCGGCGGCGATCAAGACCACCAGGAAGTAGGCGTAGATCGCTTCGCTCTGTCGGGAACTGAAGCTTTCGGTGCCGGTCCAGTCGCCGATCAGAGGAATCTTGCGTACGGCGTCGAGAGTGCCCTGGATGGGCATCCAGTCGGGGGGGAGCAGCTTCGATTCGATGTTGAGGCCGTTGCTGCCGTTGGTGAACCGATCCAATTGATCGAGCTTGACGATTGTGGGAAACACCGCGGCGAGACCGAATGTGACCAACGCAAGATAGAGACCCTGGATACGCAGCGCCGGCACACCGACAATCAGGCCGATGGCCAGGCAAACCGGAATCACGACCACGAGAGTCGACAGGTACGACCAGTGGTAGGTCTGGACCAGAGCACCGGTGAGGTAGGCGCCGGTGCCGACGAAGAAGCTGTTGCCCAGAGACAGCTGTCCGTTGAATCCGGTGAGGAGGTTGAGCCCGAGCACGGCCACGGCCCAAGCAATGGCCTCATTGACGTTGCCGAGCCCGATCGTGTAGCTGTTGCCGAACACCGACGGCTTCAGCGGAATGGCGACGAGGAACGGAAGGATCGCTACGAGAAGGATCGACAACGACCAGTTGGCGCCTTGTATTCGGCGGTGAAGTGCGGATCCCTCCACGATGGTGCGTGGGGTCATACCCGAACCACCTTCGAAGACCCGAACAGACCTGACGGTTTGACCAACAAAACCAGCAGGATCACGAAGACGGCCGCTCCCACCGATAGTTCGCTCGGTATGAAGGAAACGGATTGCACCACGACGTTGCGGATCAGACCGACGAGGATTCCTCCGATGACGGCGCCCTTCGGTGAGTCGAGGCCGCCGAGCGCAGCGCCGGCGAAGGCGAACACAAGAGTGGACAACATCACATTCGGGTCGAGGACCTGAAGCTCAGGAACGAGTAGCGCACCGGCTAGGGTGCCGATCGCTGCGGCCAGGGCCCAACCGAACTGGAGGGTCTGTCCGACCTTGATGCCGACCAGTTCGGCCGATTCGATATTGGACGACACCGCTCGGAACGCCAGCCCGATCTTGGTGCGGTTGAGCAGCAGGGTCACAGCTCCGAGCATCGCGAACACAGTGATGAACATTCCGAGGCCAGACCAGGTGAGGTGGGCGACTCCCACGGCGAACACGTTGCCCGACGGAAACATCGAGGGAAGTGCCTTGAGGTCGGTGGTCCAGGTGACGGCCACGAATGAATTGATGGCGAGGAACAACCCAAGGGTGACGATCACCAGGGGCAGATGGTTGCTGGGATCGAAGGGCCGGATGATGGTGCGTTCGATTCCCGCGGCGAGAGTCGCTGTGATGAAAATGGCGAGGATCACAGCAACGATGATGGGCCAGCCCCATCCAACGGAAAACGCCCAGGCGATGTAGATACCGAGCAGCGCTAGTTCGCCTTGTGCGAAGTTGAGGACGCCGGTGGCCTTGTAGATCATCACCAGCGCCAGGGCGAGGGCGCCGTAGCCCGACCCGAATCGGAGTCCGTCGAGAACACGGGCCAACAAGAGTTCGGGGTCGGTGTCGATCGATACGGCGAGGAGGAACATCTCAGTACCCCAGGTAGGCGCGTCGGACGGCTTCGTCTCCGGAGAGCACTTCCGGCTCACCGGAGATGGCGATGGTTCCAGCCTCGAGTACGTAGGCGTGGGAGGCCACGGCGAGGGCGAGGTTGGCGTTCTGCTCGACGATGAGCATGGTCATGCCTTCATCAGCGTTTATCGCGGCGAGTCGTCCGAAGAGATCCTCGATGATGATCGGCGCCAGACCCAAGGATGGCTCGTCGAGAAGAAGCAGCCGCGGGCGCGACATCATCGCTCGGGCCACCGCCAGCATCTGTTGCTCTCCGCCCGATAGCGATCCGGCGAGTTGGCCGCGGCGTTCACCGAGGACCGGGAATATCTCGAGCCACTTTTCGATGTCGTCGTTGATCTCGGAGTCTTTTCGAACGAACGCTCCGGCCTCGAGGTTGTCGGTCACGGAGAGCTCGGGGAAGGTGCCTCTGCCTTGGGGCACGTGGGCGATGCCCCGTCGGACGATGTCGGCGGTGGCTTCGTGGATGATCTCGGCACCGTGGAAGGCGATCGAGCCGCTGGTGTGGACCTGGCCACAGATGGCCCTGAGGGTGGTGGTCTTGCCGGCTCCGTTGGCTCCAAGTACGACACTGATATCGCCGACATTGACGGTGAAGTCGATTCCGTGAAGGACCTTCACGGCTCCATAGGCCGCCTCGAGGTCGCTGACGTGGAGCAGGGCCTCGCTCATGCGCCGCTCCCCAGATAGGCCTCGATGACCTCGGGGTGTTGCTGTATCTCGCTCGGGGTGCCCTCGGCGATCTTGGCACCGAAGTTCATCACGACGACCTTCTCCGACACGCTCATCACCAACGCCATGTGATGCTCGACGAGCAGCACGGTGAGCGAATGGGTGTCGCGGAGGTTGGAGATCAACTCACCCAGGGACTCAACCTCGCTGTGGGTCAGTCCGTTGGCCGGCTCATCGAGGAGAAGCAGGCGAGGCTCCGCGGCAAGGGCCCGGGCCAGCTCGACTCGCTTGAGAGTGCCGAAGGGCAGTCCCGCCGCGGGATGATGGGCCATGTCGGTGAGATCGAGCTCGGCGAGTATCTCCCAGGCTCGGGCTTTCAGCCGGCGCTCATCAGCTCGAGTGCCGATTCGTAGTGCAGCCGACAGGAAGTTCTGCTTCGAGTGGGTGTGGGCTCCGACCATCACATTTTCGAGAACGGTCATGCCCGGCCAGAGCGCTAGGTTCTGGAAGGTTCGCGCTACGCCGATCTTGGCAATTCCGTGAGCCGGCACCGCCAGAAGATCGTGGCCATCGAAGTCCACCGTTCCTTCATCGGCGTGGTAAACGCGGCTGAGCACGTTGAACATGGTGGTCTTGCCGGCGCCGTTGGGTCCGATGAGCCCGCAGATCTGGCCTTCGTCTATGTCGAAGGAGAGGCCATCGAGGGCGACAATTCCGCCGAAGCGGACTGTGATATCGGATACGTCGAGGAGTGCCATGTGGGTTGACGGCAGAAACTATCAGCACTCGGCCCGCCGTCAAGGATCGGTCGAATGGTCAACGACGCGACAGTGCTGTGTCCATCGCAGCATCGGCTCGAGCGGCGGCGGCGTGAAGGCCACCGTTGCGGCGTCGCAGTGAGTAGGCCACGTCGATGTCGAGGTCACAGGAGCGGAGTTCGTGATGGAGCTCGCGGGCGCGGCGCGACAAAGCAAGGGTGTCGTCGACCGGGAGCATGACCACGCCGAGCCGGCCCGGAGCGATCAGCTCCGCCCGGTCGGTCCAGCCGAGATGTCGGTCGATGATCGCCAGCACCGATGCCTCGGCCAGCGAACGGCTGATGCCATCGCCGTGTCGGAACAACTCGCCGGCGAAGCCGACCACCATCACGCCGGCACCGAGCCCCAGGTCGTGGGCACGAGACTCGTCCTCATCGAGGAGCTGAGCCCAACCTCCAACCGCGGGTTGAGTCTTCGTGATTTGCTTTCGACCTATTGAGAGCATGCCGCCACCGTCCTTGGGGTTGTTACCTTGATCAAGTCGGTCGATTTCGGGCGCGTTAGCAGCTTGGTTCGGGCATCGTCACGAAAGCGCCACCGATTCTCGACACAGCGTGATATTTCCCACTACTACCCGTGATGCAGAGGTTGTTCCATGGCCGACTCAGAGACGATCAGCTTCATCGGATCTACCGGAGCGGAGTTGTCCGGGGTTATCAATCGTCCGACCGGAGCGGTGGAGGGAAGCGCACTCATCGCCCACTGCTTCACCTGTTCGAAGGATCTTCACACCGTCACCCGTCTGTCGGCGGCGTTGGTTGAGGCGGGCTGGTTCACCATGGCGTTCGATTTCACGGGGCTCGGACACAGCGAAGGGGAGTTCGGCAACACGAGCGTCACCTCGGAGGTCGGCGACATCTCCCGCGCTGCGATGACTCTCATCGAGCGGCGAGCCGGACCGTGTCTGTTGATCGGCCACAGTCTCGGTGGAGCGGCGGCGGTGCTGGCGTCGCGTCGCCTCCACACCCTCGATGGTGTGGTCGCTATCGGCTCACCGGTCGACGTCGGCCATGTCCGGCACCTCATCAAGCCCGAGGCAGAGGCGACCATTCGCGAGGAGGGTTGTGCCACTGTCGACATCGGCGGCCGACCGTTTCCGCTCGGCGTGGGCTTTCTCGATGATCTCGAGATCCACGACGTGGCCGAGGCCGCTTCGAAGCTGGAGGTGCCACTGCTGGTGGTGCAGGCAGGCGACGACAAGGTGGTCGATGCCGATCAGACCAATCGGCTGGCCGCTGCCGCACCGGAATCGACACTGGTGTCGATTCCGGGCGCCGATCATCTCTTTAGCAAGCGCGATCATGCCGAACAGTTGGCGGCGGCGGTGATCGACTGGCTGGCCGAGATCAGGTGATGGTAAGAACCAACACGCCCAGGTAGTCGCCCGATGCGGTGCTGGCCGGTATACCGAGGAACAGCTCGGCGCCGCATCCGACCGTTGAGCTCGGTGATCCGGGTGCGGCGGTGCACAGAACGTTGACCTCGCCGAGTCCGCCGATGCCGTCGACTCCGGCTGGCCCTGCGGCCTCGAGCATGCTGAGCCATACAGCGCCGGAGGTCGCGGACGACGGGCCCGCGGTGACGCCGGAGGTGCCGGGCGCGGGCACGCGATACTCGAGAGGAATGGTAGGCAGCCAGCCGAGGTTGTCGCTGGGGATACAGCGCGGGTCGGAGACCACACAATCGAGCGCACCGGGGATCACGAAGTCGGTCACGTAGGCCGACAGAGTCCAGCCAACAGTGTTGCTTCCGTCGTTGTCGATGATCAGTGGCGGCAGGGTACCCAGAGCGACTGCCGCGCCGTTGCCGAGCGTGACACCTGTGAGGGGCACGATCGGGGCTAGGTGCTGCAGCCGGAGCCCGTCGGTGGGCAACACCGCGAACGGGATGGCTGGCAAAGGAGTGAAGGTGACGCAGTTCGTGCCGTTGACATCGCATCCAGAAGGCTCTCCGGGCTGGCAAACGATCTCGGAGGTGAATGTTCCTAGCACGGCGCTCGTTGTGGAGCCGGTGTCGGAGAACGTGACTTCAGCCGCCCCAGTCGGGGTCCAGGTGGACGGCGGCAGGGCGAAGGTGATTGGCAGGGGAGTGGCGGTCTCGTCGCCGGTGAGGGGGATGCCATCGGGATCGGTCACAACGGTGGTTGCGACCGAGGACTGCACGAACGACTGCGACCCCTCGACAGTGTTGCTGGCGGTGATGGTGAGCGATGCCGTCATCGGCACCTGAGTTGTGCCGACTCCGATGAAGCCGAAGTTGTAAGCGATCAGGCCGAAGTCGGCCAGGATCGGCACGGCATGAAACACCGCCGACAACGAAACCGTGTTTGGAAACTGATTGAGGGGGTCGATCTTTGCGGTGCCGGCGATGCCCACCTCGAGCGATGAATAGGGGCCGGCCCCATTGAACTGGCAAGCCTGATCGGCGAACCTCACCTGGGCGTCGGCCGGGGAGTCGGAGTTGATCACCGGGCTGATGAACGCTCCGAGAAGGGCGGCCGCGAGGAGGCCGACCCCCAGACGCGACCTGAAGTTGCGTCGGGTGTGCAGGCCGCCTCCGAAGGTCATGACCCGACGGGTTGGGTTGGGGCCGCCGCCCCGATGGTGTCGGTGAGCGATTCGAGAATCTCGGCTTCGAGATGGTCGACCTGGTGGGTGGTGAGCGAATGCTGAATGCCCACCCTCAGGGCGGCCACTCTCGCCACGTTGCGGATGATGCGCACCAAAGTGCGTTGATCGGGCTCGGAGTCGCCGACGCGAATGCTGGTCTCGTCGAGGGCGTCGCGCACGGCACGAGAAATCGACTCGCCTATCTCGCCGGGCATCATTTCAGGTGATGCCGCCGCGGCAGCGCCAACCGGAGCCCTGTCGGACTTCGCGGCCTCGAGTTCGTCGAGGTCGATGACAGGAGCGGCCGGTAGGGCCCTTCGTGGGGCGATGGCCGGAACCGGTGCGGTGGCCGGAGCGAGCTTTCGGCGCAGGCGGTTTCTCATGGTGAGCAGCGCCACCTGGCCCAGGATGAGCAATGGAAGTGCGGTGAGAGCCCATGGAACCTGGCTGGTCTCGGTGCGGAATCTGACCGGATCGGCAAAGCCGGGAATGTTGCCCTGCACCCCGTAGGTGCCGATGGCCATCACCGGCAGCTCGACATCGACGGCGAAGGTACGCGACTCGCCGGGCTTGATCTCACCGAGATCGGGGGCAGCCACGAACCCCTTCGGGTTGGGGCCCTTTCCGATCGAGAGGCTGATGGCGGCGTTTCGCACCGTGACCTCGCCGATGTTGTCGACGGTAAACACGACCTTGCGTTTCGCCGGCGCACCGAAATAGGAGTACCACGGTCCGTTGCCGTCGATGCGTGCGTTGCTGATTGCGAGCTGGCGATCAGGAACCGGCACTTGGAACTGTTCGTCGGCAGAGAGTTCGGGGGCACCATTGATGGTGAGCACAAAGGTGACGAGCTCGGGCGCGGTCTGGCTCTCGGCTCTCACCACGCAGGGGCACGGCACGGGGGGCTGGCCCACGGCGAGGCTCACTCCGAAGGTGCCACGGCTACTCACCCCGATGACTCGGCCGTTTACGATGTCGCAGTCGCTGGTGCCGTTGAGGGCCTCGTTGCCGCAGATCATCACGTTGAGAACCGTGTTTGGGGTCCATCCTTCGCCGCGGATCGCGACCTGATCGCCGAAATCGGCTTCGGTCAGTGATGATGTGAGACGGGGCTCGATGTCGGTCTGGGCGTGTGCCGAAGGCACGAGTAGCGCGACCGACACAAGACAGGCCAGCCCCATCAGCGAGATCAGGCGCCTCATACGCTGAGTTCCTTCGGCGACGGTGGCAACTCGACGATCTCGACTTCATCGCGCTCGCGTGCTCGCCTGACTCTGATCCATGCGTAGAACAACGCGATGGCCAGGACGAGGAGCGCAAGGGTGATCCAGGGAACCGGGTAGAAGGTGGTGGAGCTGTCGGTGGTGAACTCGGGCGA
>JAJCXW010000083.1 GCA_029263235.1 Acidimicrobiales bacterium | reverse complement strand
ACCAACTGCCCGATTGCGCCGGAACTGTTCCGATGAGATCGAATCGGGTGAAGGCCGTGTTGGTGGCGGCGTTTGCCTTCGGCGGACTCGTGGCGTGGCTGGTCGTTCCGTCGGGGGGCGATGATCTTTCGACTGCTGGTGCCGCCACCTCAGAGATACCGGTCACCGTGGCGCCGACCACCACATCGACCACGACCACGACGATCCCTCCGACCACCACTCAGCCCCCACCCCGCGCCGCTACTCTCGCGTTCACCGGCGACCTTCTCGCTCACGGAGCCGTGGTGAGGGCCGCCGACGCGACCACCGTCGACGGCATGGATTTTCGCCCGCTGTTCGCCGAAGTCGAACCGATTCTTGCCGCTGCCGACCTGGCGATCTGCCACATGGAGACACCGATCGCCACCGACAACGTGCACCTGAGCGGCTATCCGGTGTTCAGCGGACCGAGGGCCTACGCCGAGGGGGCCAAGGCGGTTGGCTACGACGGCTGCTCCACGGCGTCCAACCATTCCTTCGATCAGCGGATCGGGGGAGTCGAGTCGACTCTCCAGGTATTCGACGAAGTTGGCCTCATCGCTGCCGGCATGGCTCTCAGCGAGGAGCAGGATCTCGAGCCGGTGATCTACGAGGTCAACGGAATCCAGATCGCCCACATCTCGGCGACCTACGGACTCAACGGCTTTGTGCTTCCGGCTGGGAAGGAGTACCTGGTCGACCTGATCGAACCCCTCACGATCATCGAAGAGGCGCGAATTGCTCGCGAAGCCGGAGCGGAGTTCGTGGTAGTGAGCCTCCACTGGGGCAACCAGTACATCTCCAAGCCGAGCAGTCAACAGGAAGCTTGGATGCAGGAGATCCTGCCAGCCGACGAAGTCGATCTGATCATCGGCTCACACGCCCATGTGGTGCAGCCAATCGACAAGATCGGCGGCAAATGGGTGGTCTACGGCTTGGGCAACTTCCTGTCGAACCAATCGGCAAGCTGCTGCGGCACCCCCACCACCCAGGACGGGATGATCGTCACGGTCAGCCTCGATGAGAATGCCGACGGCTCCATTGAAGCGACCTCGGTTCGCTACGTCCCCACCTGGGTCGACCGTTCCGACGGCTACATCATCCGTGTGGCCGATCCAGCCTTGGAGCGTGGCGACGTGCCCCAGTCGACGCTCGACACGCTCGCCCGGTCGGCTGAGCGAACCGAGAAGGTGGTGTCGTCGCGTCTTGGCCCGGAGGACGGGCTGTTCGTGGGAGAGGAGATCAGCGGGAGAGAAGATCGCGCTCTTGAAGAAGGCGCCGGATGATGACCTTCAGGCAGAGCGTCTCGTCGGTGCCCTCGAAGATCGACAGCACTCGCGCGTCGACGAAGTAGCGCGAGACGTCGTACTCCTCGGCGTAGCCCATTCCGCCGTGAATCTGCATTGCCTCACGGGTCACCCACTCTGCGGCGCGACACACATAGGCCTTTGCCATCGACACCTCGACCCCGGCCCGTGGATCGTCCCTTCCCAGCAGAATCGCGGCGTGGAGAGCGAACTGCCGAGATGCCTGGATCACTACCGCCATTCGTCCCAGCTTTGCCTGGGTGAGTTGGTAGGTCGAGATCGCCTCACCGAACACCCGCCGCTCATTGGCGTATCCGGTGGCCGCCTCGAAGGCTGCCTGCATCACCCCAACGGCGCGGGCCGCGGTCTGCAGTCGGCCGTTCTCGAATCCCCCCATCTGGAGGTAGAAGCCTCTCCCGATGCCTTCATCGCCGCCAATCAGGGCGTTGTCCGGCACCCACCATTCATCGAAGGTCATCTCGTAGGAATGCATGCCCCGGTAGCCGATCGTGTCGATGGCCCGGCCCTGCATCCGGCCCGATCCCGGCCCGCTTTGTTGGTGATCGAACACATGGCCATCGGATCTTGGCTTGGGGATCACGAACACGCTCAAACCGCGGTGGTCCGATGTGTCGGGATCGGTGCGCGCCAGCAACATCAGCACATCGGCCCGCCCGGCGAACGTGCACCATGTCTTGCTTCCGGTGATCAGCCAGCCTCCAGCGAGGCTCCGGGTCGCCGCGCAACGAATACCGGCGACATCGCTCCCGTAGTCGGGTTCGGTGACCGCCACCGCAACCATCACCTCTCCGCTGGCCACCCGGGGAAGCCACTCGGACTTCTGCTCATCGGTGCCGCCGGCAACGAGGGCCCGGGCGAGAATCTCCGGACGGGTGATCAGCGATCCGCCCACTCCGAGAGAACCGCGCGATAGCTCCTCGGTGGCGACCACCATGCCGATGTAGTCGCGTTCGCCTCCCTCGGCGAAGCCGCCGAACTCCGACGGAACGGAGAGACCGAATACTCCGAGTTCGGACAGGCCGACGATGACATCCTCGGGCACGTCGGAGTTGGATCGGTGAATGTCACCGGCAACGGTCGCGAGTTGGTCATCGGCGAATCGACGAAAGGTCTCGGCCACGAGAGCAAAGTCGTCGTCGAGATGCGATGGCGCTTCGACGGCCAGAGCGGCGAGCAACTCCGGGTCGCGTCCGACCTCGAGGATCGACGACAAGATCAGGGTGTCTTCCTCGCGAATCCCCCAGATTCTTTCGCGACCGGCCAGCCGCGACCTCAGGTCGTGAGCGACCTCGGCAACGAAAGCGACGGCCAGCGAGTGTTCTTGGTCGCCGTGGTCGGCGTAGCCCAGCAGGTTTCGGGCTGCCGTCACCGCAGATGCGGCATGGGCGATGTCGTAAGCCACGACCTGGTTGTCGTCGATGGGAGCGTCGGCGATGGACACCAGCGCGGAATCGACAATCTGCTGCATCGTGGCAACGGCATCGTTCAATTGCGCGGCGGTGACGGTCTTGGTCATCGTATGAACGTAGGCGGCGCACCGATACGGAGGCCAGATGGACGACCGGTGCTGCCTAAGGTGAAGCGGTGATGGCTGCTATCAGCTTGTCGATCACCTGATCGGCGATCGCGGTCATCTCCTCATCGGTGCGGTCTTGTATCGGATGTGGGGTGAGCACACGGGCTACGTCGAGGCCGAGGGCTTCGCTCTGAATCCGGGCGGCCTCGCTGAACTCGACGGTCGCCGTGAAGACTCCTGGAATTCCCCTGCGTTCGAGATCGTTGATGTCGTGCACACTGCACGTCGTACACGAACCTCAATCGGCGAGCGCTTCGATCACCGCGTCGCACTGGCTGGCTATCTCGTGGCGAAGGTCGATCGGCGCGGGCTTGGCGAAGGTGGGCTTCTTGTAGCGGGCCACGGTGGCGCCCTTTGCCGTGAGCCTCTCCTCGATTCGGTTGAGGAAGATGTCGCCGCGGGGCTTGGAGATGTCGAGCAGACCAATCGTGAGACCTTCGAGAGACTCGGGTCGGGCCACCCTCTGTCGGGTCTGGGGTGAGAGTTCACCAGTGGGATCGAGGACTGTGGTCATGGAATGATCTCCTTGGTCACCGGGACGCTGCCGATTTCGCCTGTCACCCAGCCGGCGATGATCGAAGAGAATAGTCCTGCCCCGCCGCCCGCATGAACGACCAACAAACCGCCGGGTTGAAACTTGGGCACCGGGCTGCCGGCAAGAAACTCCGGCATACCTTCCTCGATGCCGTCGGACCCTCGGACGATGTCGTCGCCGTTGAGCAGCAGATGGCCGCTGACCTCGTCGAGGAACCGGCTGCGGTCCCATCCGGCGTCGCGGTATCGGGCCATGTGTTCAGGCGAGAGCACCAGCGCTGCATCGAACATCATCGCTAAGCGAGGACTGATGCTGGCTCTCAGAGCAAGGGCGATGTGTTTGGTCAGCGACTCTGGGCTTCTCGACTGCTGATCGACAAATACACGAGGGCCCTCTCCGGGAAACAACGTGACGGTCGACTGGCCTTGGGTGAAGCCGCGGCTCTCGGCCAGCGACTCCCAGGCCGATCCCTCCTCGTCTTCGGCGAAGCAGAGCCCGTACTTCGAAGGGCCTCCCTGGGTCGCCCGGTCGACTCCGCCGGGCTTGCCGCCCCCGGTGTTGCGTATCACCAGTTGAAGGGCTCGACCGATGGTGCTGTTGGCGCGGTTGCCCTGCCCGAGAACGTTGACACCACTGTTCATTTGGAGCTGCTGGCGGATGGGACCGTTGATGATCATCACCGGACCGCTGGGCATCGTGGTGGCCAGCAGGCCGTGCATGTTGAACTCGTCGGTGCAAGCTGCTTCGAGCGCGCCGATCACCACGGGTAGGTAGGAGGGCATGCACCCGGCCATCACCGCGTTGACAGCCACCTTCTCGACGGTGCACTCCACGAGGTCGGGAGGCACGATCGCCACGATGTCGTCGGCTTGACGTGTGGTGCCTTCGAGCATGCGCAGAACCCGCGCCTCGGTTGGGGGCACGAGGGGTAGACCGTCGCTCCAGCCCCGGTCGTACATTGCCTCCCATTCATCTTCCAGGATCGCGATCTCGACCCGGCGGCTGGTCAGTGTCGAACCGGAGAATCTGACTACGAGCTGTTCGGCGATCGTCGGGTCGACGCTGAGAGAACCACACCCGGGGCTCCACTGCTTCATGTCGACGCCGAGTGAGTCGGTTCCCGTGAAGGCTTCCCACTCCGGCCGTGACCAGCCGACGATCCGGTCGGTGGGTTGTCCGTCCACGACCATCAGGAGTGTCGGCACCGTCTCGATGTCGTGGTGCCACGAGAGTGAGAGGTCGGTGTCGTGCACCACCCAGTCGGCGTCTTGGGGGAACTGTGGGTCGTCTTGGGTGATCACGGTCAGCCCGGACCGATCGGCTAGATCGGTGAGTACCGGAGCCACCAGGACACAGGTGGGGCAGTCCTTCTTGACGATGGCAACGAGACCGTCGGGGAGAGCGGGAGTGGTCGTCGCGGGAGCATCCTTCTGAGCCATGTCATCACTCTTCCACAGCGAGAGTCGGTATCTGAATCTGATTCTCCGATGCCGACGCTGCAAGTTTTTGGTGAGAAATAGGTCACACGACTATCGACTGCACCGCGGCTCAGCGGTATCTTCGCCTGACATGGGGGATTACCTACGAGAGCCAGTGGTCTTGACGTTTCACGGCGTCCGCGGCTCTACCCCGTGCAGCTGCGCGACTCTCGCACGCTATGGAGGCAACACCAGCTGCGTCTCGGTCCAGAGCCCCGGACACGATCCGATCGTGTTCGATCTCGGCACCGGGCTACGCCTCTGGGGCCACGACATTGCCGATGAGGCCGACGCCCGCATCCACGCCCTGGTGAGTCACATGCATTGGGATCACATCCAGGGTCTGCCGTTCTTTCTTCCTCTTCACCGGCCCGACACCACGCTCCACGTCTATGGCCCGGGTCATCTCGACGAGACGATGGGAGCGGCGTTCGACCGCTTCATGGCGCCGCCGTTCTTCCCGATCCGCTTCGATCAGCTTCCGTCGACCATCGAGTTCCATCACGAGACAGCCCGCGAATTCTCGATCGGTGAGGCCACCATCCGAACCAGCCCGGTGCCTCATCCCGGTCCCACGCTCGGCTATCGGGTCACACTCGAAGGGGTGTCAGTTGCCTACGTGCCCGATCACCAGGAGCCGATCGGCCAACCCGACTACGTCGATCCTGCCGTGCTCGACCTCTGTGCCGATGTCGATGTCTTGATCCACGACGCGCAGTTCACAGCCGAAGAACTGGCTCCCCGCGCTGATTGGGGTCATTGCACGATCGACTATGCGCTCGAGGTCGCAGTGCAATGTCGAGCTGGCACTCTCGTGCTCTTTCATCACGATCCCGCTCACGACGACGACCAGCTCGACTTCATGCGTGATCAGATCGTCGAGCGTGCCGCGTCGAGGGGTGTCCACACCGTCATCTCCGCGGCCGAGGGCATGAAGCTGACGGTCGGTTCGGAGTTCTGAACCCCCGACGTCGGCAGTGAAACAGCGATCGGAGATTCCCGGCCCGGTTAGCGGTCCGATACCGTGACGCCGGTCGACAAGAAGGGAATCCGTCCAGATGTCAATCGACGGCAACGAATATCGCCGAGTGCTCGGTCACTTCCCGACGGGTGTCACCGTGGTCACCGCAGATGATGGAGGGCCCGTCGGTATGGCGATCGGGTCGTTCTCGAGTGTCTCGCTCGATCCTCCGCTGGTGATGTTCTGCCCGGCCAAGACGTCGAACACATGGCAGCGCATCCGGTCGGCGGGCAGTTTTTGCGTCAATATTCTCGGCGACGACCAGAAGGACCTGTGTGGCACTTTCGCCGGCAAGTCCACCGACAAGTTCGCCGACTGTGGCTGGTCCACGAAGTCAACTGGCGCTCCTGTGATCGATGGAAACATCGCGTGGATCGACTGTGACATCCACGCCGTCCACGACGGAGGAGATCACGACATCGTCGTCGGAATCGTTCGTGCCCTCGACACCGATCCCGACACCGATCACGGTCCACTGCTCTTCTTCCGGGGTGGCTATGGCCGCTACGAGGATCTCTGACCCATGGCGATCTACGCCCTCGGCGAGCAGGTTCCCGATATCGACCCGTCGGCCTATGTGAGTCCCGAGGCGACCGTCATCGGCAACGTCAGGATCGGAGCCAACTCGAGTATCTGGCCCAACGCCGTGCTGCGTGGCGACGACAATCGGATCGAGATCGGCGACAACACCTCGGTTCAGGACGGCGCTGTGATCCATTGCACCGAAGAGTTCGCCACGATTGTCGGCGACTGGTGCACGGTCGGCCACCTTGCTCACCTGGAGGGCTGTCGGGTGGAGGATCACGCCCTGATCGGAACCGGTTCGATCGTTCTCCACGACGCCGTTGTCCGTTCTCATGCTCTGGTCGGGGCCGCTGCTCTGGTGCCGGGGCGAACGGAAGTACCGAGTCGATCGATGGCCCTCGGAGTCCCGGCGCGTATTCGTGCCGAAGCTCTCGCTGAGGGCGACAACGACGTCAACGCGGAGAAGTACGTCAGCCGAGGACGGCAATACGCGTCGGAACTTCGACGAATCGATGAGACGTAGCAGTCAGTCGATCAACATCGCGGCGATGAACCGCCGAGGGGGTTTGTTACTATCCACGTAGTAGTAATTCCGATTCGTCCCTGATGGAGATGCCGCTCATGACCACCGCCGACATCGGTGTCGATCTCAGTCGCTACAAGCTCGGATGGAGCGACGAAGAGGATTACGTGTTCAAGCCCAAGAAGGGTCTCGATGAGGAGATCCTTCGGGAGATGTCGTGGCTCAAGGGCGAGCCCCAGTGGATGCTCGATTTCCGCCTGAAGTCCCTGCAGCGGTTCCGACGCCGACCCATGCCCAACTGGGGTGGCGACATGAGCGGCATCGACTTCGACGACATCTACTACTACATCAAGCCCACCGAGAGCCTCTCCGACGACTGGGACGATGTGCCCGAGGCGATCAAGGACACCTACGAGAAGCTCGGAATCCCACAGGCCGAACGAAAGTACTTGGCGGGGGTCACCGCTCAATACGAATCAGAGGTCGTCTACCACCGCAACCGAGAGGACCTCGAAGCCCAGGGAGTGCTGTTCTCCGACATGGACACTGCGCTTCGTGAACACCCGGAGATCATCAAGCAGTACTTCGGAAAGATCATTCCCCCCAACGACAACAAGTTCTCGTCGCTCAACTCGGCGGCTTGGTCCGGGGGTTCGTTCATCTACGTGCCGCCCGGTGTCGAGGTCGAGATGCCTCTGCAGGCCTACTTCCGGATCAACGCCGAGAACATGGGGCAGTTCGAACGCACATTGATCATCGCCGACGAAGGCTCGAAGGTTCACTACATCGAAGGCTGCTCCGCGCCTACCTACACCTCCGATTCGCTGCACTCTGCAGTGGTCGAGATAGTGGTCAAGCCGTCGGCGCGGGTCACCTACACCACCATCCAGAACTGGTCCGACAACGTCTACAACTTGGTCACCAAGAGGGCCTGGGTCGAGGCCGAGGGACACATGGAGTGGATCGACGGCAACATCGGTTCGCGGCTCACCATGAAGTACCCAGCGGTGGTTCTGGCCGGACCGAAGGCCAGCGGAGAGGTCTTGTCGGTGGCCTACGCCGGCCCCGGGCAGCATCAGGACACCGGCTCGAAGATGACTCACCTGGCCCCGGAGACCACCTCGAAGATCGTGTCGAAGTCGATATCCAAGGGCGGCGGCCGCAGCAGTTATCGCGGCCTGGTGCGGGTCGAGGACGATGCCTACGGCTGCAAGAGCCATGTCCAGTGCGACGCTCTAATCCTCGACGAGGATTCGATCTCCGACACCT
>JAJCXW010000082.1 GCA_029263235.1 Acidimicrobiales bacterium | reverse complement strand
GCCCTCGTCATCTGGTCGCTGCTGTCGATGGCGCGGTCACGCCGATCATTCGTGGGGCAAGGCGATGCCCTCGACGTCGTCATGGTGTCCGTCGCCCTACTCGGCCCCTTCTGGGTCGGGGTGCTGCAGGGCTACCTCCAGGACAGCACCTATGCCGTCGAGCACCGCGTCCTGACCCTCGTCTATGCGGCTACCGAGGTGGTGATCGCTGCCACCACCCTCAGGCTTGCCACCGGACCGGCGCGGAGAACCCGCAGCTACTGGCTCATAGCCACCGCGATGCTCACCATCTTGGCCACCGACGTCGTGGCGATTCTCGACACCATCGGCGAGCCCGGGGGCAGAATCCTCATCCCGGTCGCGGCGGTGGGATTCGGATCGTTCGCCCTACTCGCACACGAACCCGACCACTCCGGGCTCTTCGAACGACCCCCGGCCAGCAGTCCCGACCTCACACGCAGTCGGCTTGTGAGCTTGGCCTTGAGCGTTCTGATGCTTCCGGTGCTGGCACTGATGCAGATCATCGTCGGCGGAAGCTTCGTGATCACATTCGTGTTCACCGCTGTGCTGTCGACTCTCGTGCTGATCAGAGTTGTCGGCTTGTTGAGAGCCCGCGACAAGCTGGCCCGACTCGACAACGAACTCAATCAGACCACCCAGGACCTCGTGACCGCAGAAGATGCTCCGTCGGTGGTGAGCGCTCTCGGCAGTGCGATCCGCCTCATCTTCGGGGACAACTCCGCTCACGTCGCGGTCGTTCGCTCACAGGGTGACGCTGTGGTCGTAAGCCGGACCTCCGGCGGCATCGTCGACCTGCAGGATGCAACGTGGCCCCACGAGGACGACGTGGCCGCTATCTCCGAACTGATCGGGCTCAATGATCAGTCCGAGTCGATCAGCGTGCGCCTCGGTTCGTCCGACGGCGCGATCCTCGTCGTGCCCGGCGGACCGCTGGAGCACAGCCAGCAGCTGGCTCTGCAGACCATGGCCGCCCACTCCACCTTGGCATTGCACAACATCACCATGCGCGAAGACGCCTTCAAGCGGCGGTCGGAACGGCGACTCCACGCCCTCGTCGAGCAGTCGGCCGACGTCGTGATGGTGACCGACTCACTCGACCGTGTTCTCTTCGTGTCGCCCAACGCCACGAGGATTCTCGGCCTCAGCAGCACCGAGATCATCGACACCGGCCTCATCGGGCTCGCCCACACCGAAGATACCGACCGCATTACCGAGCACCTGCACCAGCCGACCAGCCCCTCTGAGTCGCCGATCACCATGGACGCCCGGTTCCGAACAGCCGGAGACGACTACCGCTGGTTCGAGATCTCCGCCTGCGACTTCTCCGACGACGATGAGGTCGGCGGTGTGGTCATGACCGCCCGTGACATCACCGAGGAACGAGCGGCCAAGATCGGCCTGCAGCGCAGCGAGGAATGGTTCCGAGGCCTGGTTCAGAACAGTTCTGACGTCATCAGCGTTGTCGATGAACAGGGGTCATTCACCTACGCCAGCCCGACCGTCTACGACCTGCTCGGCCTCCGGCCCGATGAGGTCCAGGGCCGAAACGTTCTCGAACTGTTGCCTCCCGATCAGGTTCGTCGAATCCAGCAGCTACGCGACGACCTCGCCAGCGGAAGCGTCGGCAGTCGGACCGTTGAGGTCTCGCTCGCGCACTCGTCGGGCCAATGGCGGACCGTCGAAGTCACCCTCACTGATCGGCGTGACGACGACGCCGTACGGGGCCTCGTGCTCAACATTCGTGACATCAGCGACCGCAAGAAGCTCGAGGAGGACCTGCGTCACCAGATCCTCCACGACGATCTCACCGGCCTCGGAAGTCGTGTGCAGTTCACCGACACCCTCACTGCCTCGCTTCGCGAGCAGGAAAACGGACCGGGCAAGGTCGCGGTGCTCTTCATCGACGTCGACGACTTCAAGAACATCAACGACTCCCTCGGACACGCCGCAGGCGATCAGGTCCTGGTGGAGATATCCAGCCGCCTGCTCGGCCGCCTGCGACTGCAGGACAAGGCGGCCCGATTCGGCGGAGATGAATTCGCCGTACTCCTCACCGACGTCTACAGCGACTCGGACATCACGACCATCGCCGATCGCGTCGTCGAGGAACTGTCACGCCCGGTGCGCCTCATGGGCCGCGAGATCATCATCGGCGTGAGCGTCGGAATCGCCGTCAACGACGACGGCTGTCAAACCCCGGAGGACCTCCTGCGGCGAGCCGACGTCGCCATGTACGAGGCCAAGGGCCAAGGCAAGGGCCGCTGGGCCATGTATGAAGCCGGCATGTCCGACGAGACCGTCGAACGATTCGAGATCGCCAACGCCCTCGGAGCAGCAATCGAGAACGACGAGCTGATGCTCTACTACCAGCCGATCGTCGACCTCGCCTCGGGCAAGACCGTGGGCGTCGAGGCTCTGGTGAGATGGTTCCATCCGAAGCGAGGAATGGTGAGCCCGGCCTCCTTCATCCCACTGGCCGAGAAGAACGGAATGATCATCCCCATTGGCCAGTCGGTCCTCGACACCGCTGTCAACCAGGCAGCCAAGTGGCGCCAGGCCGGCCACGACATCTACGTGAGCGTCAACGTCTCACCCGTTCAGCTCAAGCGTGACGGGATCGTGGCGGAGATTCTCAACACAGTCGACGAGTCCGGGATCGATCACGAAGCCGTCGTATTGGAGCTCACCGAGTCGGCGTTGATCGACGACTTTGAGCTGATCAAGGAACGCATCGATCAGCTCCGCGACGCCGGGCTGCGGGTGGCGATCGACGACTTCGGCACCGGAAACGCAACCCTGCGATACGCCGAGGTCTTCGCGGCCGACATTCTCAAGATCGACCGGTCGTTCGTCATGAAGCTCGAAGACAACGAACGGTCGAGCGTCGTCACGACGGTTCTGCGACTGGCTCACGAAATGGGTGCCACCACCATCGCCGAAGGCATCGAGTTGCCGGTGCAGCACACCCGGCTCCGAGCACTCGGATGTCGATTCGGACAGGGGTATTACTTCACCCGACCAGCTCCGGCCGAGCAGATCGAGGCCGGGCTCCAGGGCGAACTCCAAGGTGAGCGAATGGTCGGTCACACCCACTGACGGTGGATTTGCCACCCGACATGCGTGTCGATCTGCAATCCTGACCGCGTGGCACAGATACGAATCGAACTGAGCGGGCCCACCGCCACGCTCATCATCGACAACCCCGGGCAACGCAACGCCATGAACAGTGCGATGTACCGCGAAGTTCCCGGAGCGGTCGAGCAGATCATGTCCGACCCCGACATTCGCTGTGTGATCCTGAGAGGATCGGGCACCGAAGCGTTCGGGGCCGGATCCGACATCAGCGAATTCCCGGAGCGTCGAACCGGCGACAAGGCGGGGCACTACGACTCGTCCGAGCAACTGGCCTGGACCGCGATCGAGTCGATCCCGGTGCCGGTGATCGCCTCGATCCACGGACCGTGCATGGGCGGAGGTCTGGCTATTGCCTTGCTCGCCGACATCAGGATCGCTTCCGACGACGCCCTGTTCTCGGTCCCGCCGGCTCGCCTGGGTCTCGCCTATCCCCGATCGGCAACCGCGAGGCTGGTCCACCTGATCGGACCCAGCGCCACCAAGCTGTTGCTGTTCACGGCCCGGATCGTCGACTCTGGCGAGGCCCATCGCATGGGTCTCGTTGATGTGTTGGCCGAGAAGGACAATCTGGACACCTACACCGCAACTCTTGCCGAGCAGATTGGCGGATTGTCGCCGCTTTCGATCCGTGCCGGCAAACTCACCGTCGATTCCTTGTTGCACGACGACCTCGATGCGGCGGCCACAGCCGCGGCATCCCTTTGCTACTCGAGCGCAGATTTCCGCGAAGGGGTGCAGGCGTTCATGGACAAACGCCGGCCGATCTTCGAGGGCCGCTGAAACGGAGGTCAGCCGTGAGTAACCGAACACCATTCCTTCACATCGATCGAAGGGGCGAGGGTCCTGACGTGCTGTTCCTTCACGGCCTCGATTCCGATTCGTCGGTCTGGGCCCCCACGGTCGATCTGCTCGCCGGCGACCACCACTGTGTCAGCATCGATCTCCCGGGCCACGGACAATCACCGAACCCCGACGACCCGTCGGCGTATCGCCGTGAGGCCGTGCTCGACCGCATCGACGAACTGATCACCGATCCGACCCGACCAACGACACTCGTCGGTCACTCACTGGGTGGCTACCTGGGCATGGCCCACGTCCTGACCCGACCCGGTGTGCTCAGCGGGCTCGTGTTGGTATCGACCGGTCCGGGCTTCCGAGACCAGGGCGCCCGCGAAAGTTGGAACGACCGGGTCGAGGCCGGCGCCCCCGAGTACGGCGTCACCTCGACTGCAGCCGGCATTGCCCTGCATGTCGACTCCATGGTCATCGACCATCTTCACGAAATCGATCTACCGGTCGCGCTCGTCGTGGGGAGCGACGACCGGGCATTCCTCAGAGCCAACGACTACATGGAGAGAAAGCTCCCCAACGCGACGCGAAGGACGGTCGAAGGCGCCCGCCACTACGTGATGAGGTCCAATCCCGAGACCGTCGCCGATGCCGTGCGCTCGATCACGGACCAGCTCCAGTGAGCCGGCCCTGAGAGAATGACCATGCACCTACCGGTCGACGATGTTCTGCCCGAACTCGAGGCGGCTCTCATCGACAATTCCGTGGTGATTGTCGAAGCTCCGCCGGGCGCGGGCAAAACCACGCGGGTGCCTCCGTTCCTCATCTCCATTCGCCAGTTCGACGGGCAGAAGGTGATCATTCTCGAACCGCGTCGGGTCGCGGCGCGGGCTGCCGCCCAACGAATGGCCGATGAACGGGGCGAGAAGGTCGGTCAGACCATCGGGTTGCGAACCAGATTCGACACGCGGGTCGGCCGCCACACCCGCGTGGAGGTCGTGACCGAGGGCGTGCTCACCCGGATGCTTCTCGATGACCCGTCCCTCGCCGGAGTGGGCGCCGTCGTGTTCGACGAGTTCCACGAACGCAGCATCCACGCCGACACCGCACTCGTGTTCGCGCTCGAGACCCTTGATGCGCTACGTCCAGACCTACGGCTCATCATCATGTCGGCGACCCTCGACTCCGAAGCCCTCAGCAACGGCCTCGACACCGACGCCGTGATCCGCGCCGAGGGACAGACCCATCCTGTCAGCACGCTCTATCGCCCTCCTGCCCCGGGGCGCGACGCCGAAGCGGAGGTTCCCGACGCGGTCGTGGATGCCCTGGATCGCCATCCCGGCGACATTCTCGTCTTCCTGGCCGGTGCCCGCGATATCTCGCGAGCTCAACGAGACCTCAGACGTCGCCTTGGTGCCGAGATCGTCATCACGCCTCTGCACGGAATGCTCCCACCGGCCCAGCAGGACCTCGCGCTTCAGCCAGATCCGGGAGGTCGTCGCAAGGTGATCCTCTCCACACCCTTGGCCGAGACGAGCGTCACGATCGACGGGGTCAGAGTCGTGGTCGACACTGGCCGACGGCGCCGACCGGAGATGGACCATGGTCGCGGCATGAGTCGCCTGCGCACCGTCAGCACCAGCCAAGCGTCGACAGATCAGAGGCGAGGGCGGGCCGGCCGCCAGAAAGCCGGCGCTTGTGTTCGCCTCTGGTCCGAGAGTGAACAATCCCGCCGACCGCGCCACGACCCTCCCGAGATCCTTACATCCGACCTCACCGACACAGCCCTGCAACTCGCGGCATGGGGAGTCGTGGATCACACCGAGTTGAGATGGCTCGACCCTCCTCCCATCCCTGCGCTCGAATCGGCCCGAGAGACCCTGACAGCTCTTGGAGCCATCGACGAGAACAGCCGGATCACCGAACACGGTCGAAGCATGATGCGGCTCGGCACCGAACCCAGACTCGCCCATCTGATGCTCGTCGGATCGGAACTTGGTCAGTCCGCCACAGCGTGCGACGTCGCGGCGGTGCTGTCCGACCGTGATCTCTTGGTCGGGCGCGACCGCCCCACCGATCTCCGAGCCAGAGTCGAGGCCCTCCACGCAGGAGGCCCCGGCGTGGATCGGGCCGCCAGGTCGCGGGCCCGCGACTCCTCACGACGGTGGCGCCGGACCTTCGACGTCGTCGATGAGCCTTTCGATCTCGATCTGGTCGGCCCCCTCATCTCTCAGGCCTTCCCGACCCGAATCGCCAAGGGGCGAAAGGAGCCCGGCGGGTTCCTTCTCACTTCTGGCGCCGGAGCGGCCATGCCTGCCGACGACGGGCTGGCGCGTGAACCATTCCTGGCAGTAGCCGAGCTACAAGGCGCCGGGCCTGATGCGGTCATTCGCACTGCAGCACCGATCAACCTCGATGAGATTCGAGACCTCCACGGTGAGCGAATCGAACACGCCGTACACGGCGGTTGGGATCGCAGGGCCCGAGATGTCGTGTTCGAGGATCAACAGAAACTCGGATCGCTCATCCTGGCCAGTGGCCAGGTGCTGGATCCACCACGCCAGGACGTGACCAACGCCCTGCTGGCCGGAGTGCGCCGCGAGGGCCTGTCGATTCTCGGATGGAGTCAAGCCGATCAGCGCTATCGATCGAGGCTCGCGTTCGCACACTCCAACGCCCCCGACGACTGGCCGGACGTTTCCGACGAATCGCTGATGGAGCGAATCGACGAATGGCTCACACCTCAACTCGGCAATGCCGACCGACGAGTCGATCTCGAGGCCGTCGACCTCAAGGACGCTCTCGGATCTCTGATCGACTGGCGCCAACGCCGTGACCTTGATCGTCTGGCCCCGAGCCACATCGATGTGCCATCCGGTTCACGAATCCCTGTCGACTACTCGGGCCCGGCACCGTTCCTGCCGGTCAGACTGCAGGAAATGTTCGGGATGACCGAGTCCCCAACCGTGGCCGGCGGAGCGGTACGTGTCGTGCTGCATCTGCTCTCACCCGCCCACCGTCCGGTGCAGGTCACCGACGATCTCGCCTCGTTCTGGGAGACCGGCTACGCCGAAGTTCGACGAGAACTCCGTGGCCGCTACCCAAAGCACTCATGGCCCGAAGATCCGACCAGCGCGACTCCCACCGCACGAACCAAGAAGCGGGCTTGATCAGCCCAGGTCGCGACTGGTCACTGCGACCACCACGGTCGATCCGCTGCCCTGTGGAGCGTTCAGCATGGCTGCCGCCAAAGGAGCGGCTCCGACCTCCGACGCCTGAAGGCCCTCGTGCCGCGCCAGTGCTTCCCGCGCCCGGCCAATCGACTCGCGATCAACATGGACGGTCTGGTCGATCGAAGTCGTGGCCATCCCGACCGGGCCGGGTCCGCTTCCGACCACGACCGCCACAACCCGAGTGGTCGGCATCATCTGATGACACCACTGCCCGGTACCGACCGCCAGAAATCCCGACTCGGCAGGCACGTAGATCTCAGTCACCGGGCCGGCATCCACCTGGAGTTCGGCCGCCATTGTCGCCGCTCCTTCCACGAACTCGATGTGGGCTCCCTCTTCGACCAACCGAGCGTCGACCACGGCGGCGTAGCGCCGGGCCTCGACCGAGGCCTCCAAGAGGTCGTTCCCATCCAATTGCACCGTGGTGCCTCCACGACGAAGTAGATCAACTATGACTCGATCGGCAACCAGAGGGCCGAACAGATCGACTTCGATCCTGCGCACCCGGCCCGCCCTGGCCATGGCCACGCCGAAATCCGAGACCGACGGACAGACGATTCGCCGCACGGCCGGATTGCACTCGAACCACCATTCGGCGGCGCGGCCAGCCGCCGACCCGACCGGGTTGACGGTCTCCACCTTGAGCATCACGTCGAACCCCAACATACGGCTGAGCCCGTCGCTCAGATACTGAGGGCTATTGAGAAAGACCTTCGGGATAGCGACAGCCGCCGCGCCGACGCGCTCGAGGTCAAGGGTCAATTCAGACATCGGCTGACTTCGGCATGCTCGGTCCCCTGGCTCCGCAAGCGACGCTAGCGCCGCACCGGATCAGACCTGGCCACCCACTACGCCGGACTGCCCGCCAGTCGCCACAGGAACGTCGCCATTTGCGCCCTGGTGATCACTTCTCCCGGCCCGTATCGACCGCGGCTGAGACCGGCGGTGATCCCACGATGAAGCAACCAGTCGACTGCTCTGGTGAAGTACCGACCGGACGGCACGTCAGAGAAGCCGGCGGGTGGCGCACCCCCCGGGCTGCCTTCCAACCGCCACAGAAACGCGGCCATCTGGGCACGGGTGACAGGGTCATCCGGGGAGAACCGACCCGATCCGGTTCCGCTGGTTATACCCGTCTGCGCCAGCCAGCCGACGGCGGCCGCATAGTAGGCACCACGTGGGACGTCGGAGAATGCGGCGACCGGCGAACCGGAGGGCGATCCTCGGTAGCGCCAGAGGAACGTCGCCATCTGGGCCCGGGTGACCGCGGCGTGGGGAGAGAATTCGCCAGCCCAAGTGCCGGATGTGATCCCTTGGGTTGCCAGCCAGCCGACCGCAGGCCCAAAGTACGCGTTGGCTCCGACATCGTAGAAGCCACCCGGCCCCGGGGTCCTGAACAGCGTGGGCTTGAAGTAGCTCGAACCGAGAATCGCGGTGTGATCGGCCCCCAGCCAGTCGTCGAGCACACTGGCGTAGATCGACCTGAAGTCGACGTGGTGCTTCAGATCGCCGCGACGGTCCAGGTCGCCCAGAGAAGGTTGGACCCCGTGCAGTCCGCCGTTGACGCGAGGTCCGATCAGCATGGCCAGGCCCGCCGCTCCGTGATCGGTGCCACCGGAGTCATTGGGTCGGACCCGCCTTCCGAACTCCGAAGACACGAGGAGAGAGGTGCGCCCAGCGAACTGCGGCGCGAGATTGGCAAAGAAGGCGTCTATCCCGGCATCGAGTTCAGCCATCAGATTGTCGTGATCGGGGCGCATGGAGCTGTGGCTGTCGAACCCGCTCAGAGAAACGCTGAGCACCCTTGCTCCCACGTCGAGATTGATCACCTGCGCCGCCAGAGCCAGATCGAGACCCAGGCCCTCGGTGGGAAGCGTCGGAACGTATGCCGGACTTATCTGTTGCGCCGTGTCGACCGCCGATTCGATAGAGCCCGAGACCACCGAGCCAAACGGACCGATGCCGCCGCCAGCGCCTCCGATTCGACTTAGAGCCTCCATGGCATGACGCTCGTACGATTCCGATCGGTCGGCTCCGAACAAGCCACCGTTGGGGGGCAGCGACGTGGTCGGGGTCGTGTTGCCCTTGAGCACCAACGGCACCTCGCCCCACCCGATCGAAACCGCTGAGAGTTCACCCATGCCGGCGCTGTCGGCATAGCGGCCGAGCCACCCCGTCGGGTTGGCCACGCCGGGCTGAGCACTCATCCAGGTTGCCCTCGAGCTGAAGTGGCTGTGGTCCTTCGACGACTCACCCACTCCCCTGACCAGAGCCACCTGGCCGGCATCGAACCGCGACTTGAGCCGAGCCAAGGCCGGATGGAGGTGAAGGCCCTCACCCACAGACGTCGCACCTGTGACATCCACCGCCAGCTGGCCGCGGGCGCTGCGGTACCGGCCGTCTTCGGCCGGAACGAGAGTATTGAGGCCGTCGTTTCCACCGAAGAGGAATACCGACACGATGATCCGTTCGGAGGGCCCGAGAGGCGGGCCGGCGGATGCGACCCGATCGAGCCAGCCGGGCGAGACCCCGGCTGCGCCACCCAGGGCCAGGGCCCCCTGGAGAAATCGGCGGCGGGCGATTCCTGCCTTGTGGTCATCGGTAATGGTCGTTGCGTTCACTGGACCTGAAACTCCGGAGTCATGGCTCCGAGCATGAAGCCCTGGGTGGGTATCGACCATCTCGACGTGGCGTGCGTCTCCTGATGCCAGCGCTCGAGTTCTCTGCGGGTTGCGACGGAAACCTCTTCCAATCCGAACAGATCAAAGATCGCTTGGACGGCATCAGCGGCTGACAGACTTCCGGTACCGGCGAGCAGCCCGGACTCCGACGCTCTCCACCGCAGGCCTCTCATCATCGCGCCGCGTCCCCAGGCCGAAGCCGTGGAAAGCCAGTCGAGGCCTGTCCCCCAGCCAGCCACATTGGGCGGCTCGAGCAGTACCTGACCCATGCTCTCCATGCGCCAGTGGAGGCCCATGTTGGCGGCCGGCAGACCGGATCGCCGAATTATGGACACCATGAAGTCGGCAGGACTCTTGACCAGTGCCCATCGGCTCTCAGCCCCCCAAAACTCATCGTGGCTGAGGACGGCCCGTACGAGCGCCGATATCTGCATGCCGGAGGCGACAAAGGCACCGGCGAGTGAATCGACCACGGCATCTGACGGGTCGAGATGAGCGAACCAACGGAAGAGCTTTCGGGACATGAATCGTGCGGTCGCCCCTTGCTTCGATCCGGTTATGAACTCGGCCATGACCTCACGCTCGCCGGGACCCCGAATCAGTCCGTTCCAGTTGGCTGTGATGCCGAACATCGTCTTTGAGGAATGATCGTGTTCGGACGGCGAATAGACGTAGGTCGAGTCCCACTCCGATCCGGTCCAACCGATCGTGTTGTGGCCGGTCCAGGCACGGGCCATCGCGATCACGTCGTCCTCGGTGAACTCGCCGACACCGATGGTGTGCAACTCCATCAACTCACGGGCGTAGTTCTCCTGTTCGGATCCGGCGACGTTTGACCGATTGTCGAGATAGACCAGCATCGCCGGGTGAACCGACACCAGCCGGAGCAGGTCACCGAAGCCTCCCAGACCCTGTCGGCGGAACAACGAGATCTGGTCCCACATAGCCGGAATGTCACTCACCTTGTCCTGTCCACAGGCGAAGTGATCGTGCCAGAACAGCGTCATCTTCTCCTGGAGAGGAGTCGGCGCGGCAACTGCCGGGACGGCACCGGGTGCGTTCGTCGGATTGGGGGTCGCCGCCATTCGAGCGAACCACCAGTTGAGAATCTCGCTGTGGGAATCCCATTGGTTTTGCCGGGAGACGAATGCCGGTACCCCGACATCGGGGCCAGCCGGAACGCTGTCGGAGGCTCGAAACCCCATGACCGCATCCACACACTGCTCACGGGTTCGGCCGGTGAGCGCATTGATCTCCGCCGAACTTCCACCGAAGCCGGCCCGTCGGAGCAAGTGGGACACATCAGACCGATTCGCGACATCGGTTGTTGGCACAGACACCCCTATCGGTCCAAGAGATCAGTACGGATGGACTCCGCTAGGTGGTGCTATCGGCTCATATTTCGGGTCACTTGAACCACAAGTGGGGCCGGATCAGATTCCGGATACGCCCAGAGCCGACCCGATCACATAGGTCGCGGTGGCCGCACCGGCGGCCACAAGAACCTGTCGGGACGCCGTCAGAACGGGTGACCGTTCGGTGAACTTGGCAAGAAGCACACCGACGATCGCCGCGGCCAGGATCCCGAGGACCACCGAAGCAACCACTGCCGATGAGCCTTCGGCAAAGAACCACGGCGCCAAGGGCACGATCGCCCCCAGAGCAAAGGCGCAGAACGACGACACCGCTATGAGCGTGGGGTTGCCGATGCCATCGGGGTCGACGCCGAGCTCTTCACGGGCGTGAACCTCGAGGGCGACTTCAGGATCGGACATGACGGCCTCGGCGACCTGGCGAGCGTGCTCCGCGTCGATTCCACGCGCCCTGTAGATGGCGGCGAGCTCACGCTTCTCTGCCTCTGGGTCTTCGGCCAATGAACGTCGCTCGATCTCAAGTTCGCGTTCGATGAGCTCATTCTGGGCCCGAACCGAAATCCACTCCCCCGCCGCCATCGAGATGGCCCCAGCCAACAGGCCGCTGATGCCGGCAAGCCTGACCAGTGAACCATCGGTCGATGCTCCGGCGATACCGAGGATGAGCGCGATGTTCGACACCAGGCCATCGCTCACTCCGAACACGGTGGCTCGCGCCATTCCGCCCTGAACGTCTCGATGGCTGTGAACCATGTGGATGCGATGGTGGTGATCGTCGCCCGGTCGGGTTGTCATCGCCCCAGTGTTCCAGAACCCGACCCGGTTGACTCACTGGGTAGGGCAGAAGACGCCTCGACCTCGATCTCGTCGCCGGACATTTGTGCCGGCAGGAACCCGCGCTACCAGCCGACGTGCGAGCATCGGGGCATGCCGACCGGTCGATTCGCCCCCAGCCCCACCGGCGACCTCCACGTCGGCAATCTTCGCACCGCGTTGGCAGCGTGGCTGTTCGCACGGTCGACTGGTTCTCGGTTCCTCTTGCGGTTCGAAGACCTCGATCTCGCCACGTCGACCCGCGACAACGAAGTTCGTCAGGCTCGCGACCTTTCACTCATCGGACTCGACTGGGACGATCCGCCGGTTCGGCAATCCGAGCGATCGGACCTCTACGAAGACGCCATCGCCGACCTGTCGAACGCCGGTCTGACCTATCGATGCTGGTGCTCCCGTCGAGAGGTCAGGGATGCAGCCGTCGCTCCTCACGGACCGCCCGGCACTTATCCCGGAACGTGTCGGGATCTGGCGGCGAAGAAGGTCTCCGAACACCAGGAATCGGGACGTCCGGCCGCCCTTCGTATCCGCTGCTCATCGACCACCGCATCTGTCGTCGACCGACTACACGGGAACGTCAGCTCCTCGGTCGACGACTTCGTGCTGCGGCGCAACGACGGCACACCCGCCTACAACCTTGCGGTCGTGGTCGACGACGCCGATCAGGGCGTGGGCGAGGTCGTGAGGGCCGATGATCTTCTCGATTCCACGCCCCGCCACATCCACCTGCAGTCGGTGCTGGATCTCTCGAGCCCTTCCTACGCCCACGTGCCGTTGGTCTTGGCCGACGACGGAAAGCGGCTGGCGAAGCGGCACGGCTCCGTGACGTTGCACGACCGATCGGCTCTCGGCGACGACCCGGAGAGGGTGATAGCGGTGCTGGCCGCCAGTCTCGGAATCGATGTGCCCGAACTACGGGTCAGGCCCAGCGACCTGATCACACGATTCGACCCAGCCGAACTGTCGCTCGACCCGTGGGTGCTCTCCACCGACACGATCGACACACCATGGTGACCTGAGTCACCGAGATGATTCGAATCAATGTCACCCCCGGGTTGTCTGCCCGGACTCGGTCGGTCAAGCTCACCCGGTGCCAAGTCCTGCCCGGTTGCTGACGCCTCGTTTCCTTCTGATCTGCGTTGCCAGCACCCTCTATTTCATGGGGCTCAGCCTGACCCTCTCGGTCCTGCCGTTGTTCGTGAAGGAAGACCTCGGAGGGACATCCACGCAGGTCGGGCTGGCGGTCGGTTCGTTCGGAGTGGCCGCCGCAATGGTTCGCCCCGTGGCCGGTTCGATCGGCGACCGACGAGGACGCCGAACCCTCATCATGGGTGGAGCCATCATCGCCGGCCTCGCTACCGCGGCCCTGACCTTGGCCGATTCGATCCCGATGGTGATCGCGATACGAATGGTCGCCGGACTCGGCGAAGCCGGACTCTTCGTCGGTGCGGCCACCGCCATTCAGGACCTCTCACCCGAGGACCGGCGCGGTGAAGCTGCCTCGTACTTCTCACTCACCATCTACGGAGCGATTGCTCTCGGCCCGCCACTCGGAGAATTGGTCGCGGACCACTGGTCGAGCGACACCACCTGGGTGATGGCCGGAGGGCTCGCTCTCCTCGCCGCGCTGGTGGGTTCCACCGCTCCGGGCGCCCCCGACGAACCGCCGGTCACCGTCGGACGACGCAGCTTCTTGCATCCGGCAGCGATACGGCCGGGTGTGGTGATGTTCCTCGGGCTGCTCGGCTACACGAGCTTTCTGGCCTTCGCTGCGCTCCACGCGGCCGAGGTCGGCATCACCAACACGGGCACGGTCTTCACCGTCTTCGCAGTCGTGGTGTTGGTACTGCGGATTGTCGCGGCCCGCCTGCCCGATCAGCTCGGTCCGATTCTCACCACCCGGATATCTCTGTCGTTCGGCGTTCTCGGGCTCCTGTTGCTGTGGGGGTGGCGAGGACCGGTCGGGGTCTACGTCGGAGCGGCCACGATCGCCGTAGCTCAGACCTTCCTGTTTCCGGCACGGTTCGCGCTGGTGGTCGACACTGCTCCCGATGCCGAACGCAGCCACGCTGTGGGCAGCTTCTCCATGTTCTTCGATCTGGCATTCGGGATCGGCGGCCCCCTGATCGGCATCGTCGCCGACGCCACCGATCGCCCCACCGGGTTCCTCGTCGCGGCCGCGATCGCAGCAATCGGTCTCGTCTCGAGTGGTCGGATCATCGGCGAAGTCGAACCGGTCACCAAGGTGGCCGAGGTCGGGCCCAGGAGCCAGAGATGAGCGACCAGTCGACACCGAAGGCGCTGGCCGCCATTGACATCGGCACCAATTCGTTCCACCTCGTGGTGGCTCGACCGATCTCGGGAGGCACGCCAGAGATTCTCGCCCGCGAGAAGGTTCCCGTTCGACTCGGTACCGGTTCGCGCGACATGAAGACCCTCGATGCCGATGCCATCGACCGAGCGATCGCGGCGCTCAGCCGTTTCCGTCGTATCGCCGAGGCTCACGACGCCGAAGTGTTCGCCGTGGCCACCAGCGCGGTTCGCGAGGCCGAGGATCGGCAGGTCTTCGTTCGACGGGCTCGAGAAGAGGCCGGAATCGAAGTCGAGGTGATCTCAGGGGTGGAGGAGGCGCGACTCATCCACCTTGGAGCTCTCGGCGCCGTGCCGATGGCCGATCGGCGTCACCTGGTGATCGACATCGGTGGCGGTTCCACCGAGTTCATCGTCGGTGAGGGCACCCGCCCGCTGCTCACCCGCTCACTGAAGCTCGGACACATCCGACTCACGAATCGGTTCTTCCCCGAGGGCCGTATCGACGAGTCGTCGGTCAAGGCCTGTCGTCGACACGTGCGCGCCTTTCTGACGCCGGTCGCTCAGGAGATCTCCGCTCTCTGCCATTCGATAACGGTCGGGTGCTCAGGAACGATCGAGAACCTGGCGAGGATGGCCGCGGCGAAGGCCGGAACCGAGGTTCGATCGATCGACAACCTCGACCTCACCTCCGATGATCTTGATGCAGTGGTCGCCGACATCGTGTCGAGACCTACAGCCGACTCTCGGCGGGAACTCCCGGGACTCGACGGCCACCGGGCCGACGTGATCGTGGCCGGCGCCGTGCTTCTCCGACAACTGATGAAGTCGCTGCACATCAAAGAGATGCGGGTGTCATCTCATGCTCTTCGCGAAGGCGTCGTGCTCGACCGCATCGCCCGGCGCCGCGACACCCACGATGCGCTTCACCACCTCGGCAACATCCGCCGTGCCAGCGTGCTCGCGGTTGCCTCGAGATACGAAGAGGATCTCGTACACGCCGAGCACGCCACCAACCTGGCACTTCAGTTGTTTGCCCAGACCAGCGACCTGCACGACCTCGACGACCACGACCTCGACGTGCTGGAGGCGGCGGGCCTGCTGCACAACATCGGCCGGTTCGTGGCCCACGCGAGCCACCACAAACACTCCTACTACCTCATCCGCAACTCGGAGCACCTACTCGGATTCACCGACCACGAGATCGAGCTGGTCGCACAAGTGGCCCGGTACCACCGAAAGAGCCACCCGAAGACCAAGCATCCCGAATTCGATTCTCTCGAGTCGGCCGACCAACAGAGAGTGCGGGTGTTGGCCGGCATGCTGCGAGTGGCCATAGGTCTCGATCGAACCTACAGCCGGGTGTTCTCCGGACTGAGGGTCGGCGTCGACGACAAATGTCTCACGATCAACCTCTTCGCCGATCAGGGCCGCGACACCGAACTGGAGATCTTCACCGCACGGGACCGATGCGGCCTGCTCGCCGAGGCAATCGATCGAAGGGTCGAGTTCGAGGTGATCGATGGAAGCGACGAATCCGGAGGCAGCAGTGGACACTGACGCGACAGACACCCCGGAATGGTTCGATCGGGCGATTGCTGCAACACCCGAGCGACACCGGATCCTGGTCGATGGTGCCCACATCAACTACCTCACTTGGGGACCGAAGGGTCGCCCGGGCATCGTCTTCGTCCATGGCGGAGCGGCCCATGCCAACTGGTGGGCCCACATCGCCCCGGCCTTTCTGCCCAACCACCGGGTTGCCGCCATCGACATGTCGGGGCACGGCGACAGCGATTGGCGCTCCTCGTACCCGCTCAAGACCTGGTGCGATGAAGTTGCTGCCGTGATCACCGATGCCGGCTTCGATGGCCCTCCAGTGGTGGTCGGTCACTCCATGGGGGGCTTTGTCACCGTTGCCACCGCGGCCATTCACCCCGACATCCTTCTCGGTGGGATCATCATCGATTCGCCCATCCAGGTCGAGGACCCCGAGGTGGAGGCAGCACGAGCCGGCGCCCAGTTCAGCCGACCGAAGACCTACGACGATCCCGAAGTGGCCTACGGCCGTTTCCGCACTGTGCCAGAGCAGGCTGTCTATCTCCCCTACGTCCGTGATCACATCGCCCGCAGTTCGCTGCGTCTCGACCCCGATGATGGTCATTGGCACTGGAAGTTCGACCCATCCATCTTCGTGTCGCGACGCCATGAGGCCGAAGCTCTGCTTTCGCAGATTCGTTGCCGGGTCGCACTGTTGCGTTGCGAGGATGGTCTAGTCACGCCCGACATCGGCGACTACATGTACGACAAGTTGGGTCGGGTCGCTCCGGTGATCGAGCTTCCCACCGCCGGGCATCATCCGATGCTCGACGTGCCGCTCATCTTGATCACGGCCATCCGAAGCCTTCTAGCCGACTGGGACCACTCGACCCCGCTCAGCCGTAGGGGGCGATGACCTTCTCGCCGAACTCCGCCATCATCTCAGCGGGATCGTCGATGAACAGGAAGGCCGGAACCATCGCTCGTATCACGCCCCAGGACTCGAGTTCCTCCACCGCAGCTCCCGGATCGTCGCCGAAGATTCCTTTGTGCTGGCCGGTGATCTCGATCGAGGACGGATCACGGCCGGCGTCCTCCGCGGTCTGACGGGCCAACTCGGCCAGCGCCGGCAGATCGCCCCGGGCCGGCCAGAACCCGTCGCCGACCCGTCCGGCCCTCTTGGCGGAAGCCTCGCTGTGCCCGCCGATGTGGATCGGCACACGACCGTTGGCAGGCTTCGGGTTGCAGCTGATGTGGTCGAAATCGACGAACTCGCCGTGGAAGCTCACGTCGTCGGCGGACCACAGAGCCCTGAGGACCTCCATGTATTCCTCGGTGCGGGACCCTCGGCGTTCCCACGGCACGCCGAGCGCCGCGAACTCCTCCTTGAGCCAGCCGATACCGATCCCCAGCTCCACTCGGCCACCCGACATTGAGTCGAGGGTTGCAACCTCCTTGGCGAACTTGAGCGGGTTGTGCTCGGGAAGCAGCGAGATCCCCGTGGCGAGCTTCAGCGTGGTGGTGACCGCCGATATGTGTGCCAGCCAGACGAGCGGGTCGGGTATCGGATTCTCACTCGTTCCGGGCATCTTGCCCTGACGTGAATATGGATAGACCGACTCGTAGCCCTCGGGGTAGACAATGTGCTCCATGGTCCAGACCGACTCGAATCCGGCGGCCTCGGCTGATCGACCGAGGATGGCAGCCCCTTCTCCCGATGTGAACGACATGATGTTGGCGGATGCGATTCCGAACTTCACTGGACAACTCCTGGTCGGCGGCTGCCACGCATCATGCCGAGTGAGATACGTTCGCGCACATGTTCCAGACTCTTCTCGTCACCAAAGACGACGACGGTCAGCACGTCGCGTTCACCCAGCTCGACGAATCTGACCTACCCGATGGCAACGTGACCATCGACGTCGAGTACTCGTCGCTCAACTACAAGGACGGCCTGGCGCTGACCGGTGGGCCGGTGCTGCGCAAGTTTCCGATCGTGCCCGGAATCGACCTCTCAGGTGTCGTCACCCACAGCTCCGATCAACGTTGGGCGGCGGGCGATCGTGTGGTTCTCAACGGTTGGAGCACCGGCGAGCAGTACTGGGGCGGATACACACAGCGCAACCGGGTCGACGGTGATTGGCTGACCCGACTCCCCGACTCGATCGACACCCGTCGCGCCATGGCAATCGGCACTGCCGGCTACACCGCCATGTTGTCCGTGTTGGCTCTCGAAGAACACGGTGTCGTACCAGATGGCGGGCCGGTGGTGGTCACCGGTGCGGCCGGCGGCGTGGGAAGCGTGGCGGTCGCGATCCTGTCGAAGCTCGGGTTCGAGGTCATCGCCTCCACCGGTCGGCCGGCCGAAGGCGGCTATCTGAAGACTCTCGGGGCCTCTGAGGTGATCGATCGGGCCGAACTGTCGGGCGATGTCGCCCCAATCGGACGGGCGAGATGGGCCGGAGCCATCGACGCCGTCGGATCCAACACGCTTGCCAATGTCCTGTCGTCCACCCGCGACAACGGATGTGTCGCAGCATGTGGTCTGGCCGGAGGCGCCGACCTTCCGGCCTCGGTTCTTCCGTTCATACTTCGCGGCATCACGCTCGCCGGGATCAATTCGGTGACTCAGCCGTCACATCGACGAGACCAGGCTTGGGCACGACTGGCCACCGATCTCGACATGGACCTGCTCGACTCGATGACCACGGTCGAACCGTTCGGTCGCCTGCCCGAACTGGCCACGGAGATTCTCGCTGGCAACATACGCGGCAGAGTCGTGATCGACGTCAACTCCGGCGAGTCGGCCGAGGGCTGACCTTGGCCGCCTGCCCCACATTCGAAACCGAGCGGCTCAGGCTTCGTCCCTTTCGGGAGGGCGATATCGAGCCGTTCCTGACGATGATGACCACCCCGGAAGTGCGCCACAGCCTTCGGATCACCGATGAGATCGATCGAGACCAGGCATGGGCGGGAATGGCCACCGCCTTGGGACAATGGGAACTACGCAACTCGGGCCACTGGGCCCTGGAACTCACGGACACGGGAGAGTTCATCGGTCGGGCCGGCACCCAACGCCCCGAGCGTCAGGACTGGCCCGGGCTGGAGATCGGCTGGACGATTCACCCCGATCACTGGAGTCGCGGCTACGCCACCGAGGCCGGAAGGGCCGCTGTCGACTGGGCGTTCGCCAATCACCACGACCCAATTCTCTACAGCCTGATCCTTCCCGACAACGATCCGTCCCAAGCCGTCGCCCGGAAGTTGGGATTCACATTGTCGGAAACTCGGGTCATGGATTGGTACCCAGACGAAGCCCACGGCATCTGGGTGCTGCCCCGGCCGAAATAGGCCTCGCCGACGATGACCGACATGGCCCCGGAACTCAGGGATCGCTACATCGACCTCCTCATAGGGTGTCTGACCCGCGAGTTGTTCATCGACGAAGAAGTCCACGACGTCGACCTGTCGGCGCTCACCGGAGACTCGGCTCTCGCCCAGAGTTCCGGTGGGGTCGATGCGCTTCGTCAGGAGCTGCGCTCCAAGAATTGGAGGCTCGTTCGCCGGGGCGGCGATCCGGCGCTCCGCCTCGACGGCAGCGACTGGCCGCCAGCCGCTGAGACCATGGTCGGACGGCTCCGACTCCAGCAGGTTCGCTCCTGTGTCGAGTCTGTTCTGGCCGACGACATACCGGGCGATCTCGTCGAGACCGGCGTATGGCGCGGGGGCGTGACGATCTTGATGCGCGGAATCCTGGAGGCTTGGGCCGACACCGAACGAGCGGTCTGGGTGGCCGACAGCTTCCTGGGTCTTCCCGCCCCTGACGTCGAGTCCTACCCGGCCGATGCCGGACACGACCTGTCAAACATCGAGACACTGGCGGTCTCGGCCGATCAGGTGCGCTCCGCATTCGACCGCTACGGGCTCCTCGATGATCGAGTCAGGTTCCTCGAGGGATGGTTCTCCGACACGCTCCCCGCCGCGACGATGGAGCGAATAGCAGTGCTTCGCCTCGACGGAGATCTCTACGAGTCGACCATCGACGCTCTCGACGCCCTCTACCCGAAGGTGAGTGTCGGGGGTTACGTGATCGTCGACGACTACGGGTCATGGGAGCCCTGCCGGCGAGCCGTGGACGACTACCGACGAGCCCACGGAATCACCGACGAGTTGACCTCCGTCGACTGGACCGGAGTGCACTGGCGACGATCGAAGCAGCAATGATCTCCACCTACTACGGGCTGCTCCGTCGGGTCCACGATTGTCTGGCGCCAGCCGTCTACCTCGAGATCGGGGTCCACGAAGGGCACTCCCTCGCGTTCGTCGGCCCCGATACCCGCGCCATCGGCATCGATCCCGAACCAAAGGTCGATGACCTCCCCGACCTGACCACTGTCTTCACGGCCACCAGCGACGAGTTCTTCGACCGTCCCGACATCAGCGAAGCCCTCGGAGCACCAATCGACCTGGCCTTCGTCGATGGCCTTCATCTCTTTCAGCAGACACTGCGCGACATCGCCAACGTCGAACGCCATTGCTCCGCCGACGGTGTGATCCTCGTTCACGACTGCCTCCCGATCGACGCCGTGACCTCGTCCCCGGAACGAACAACCGTCGTCTGGTCCGGTGATGTCTGGAAGTCGGTGGTGGCGCTGCGTCGCTATCGGCCAGACCTCTCCATCCACACTGTCGACGTCGCCCCCACCGGAATGGCGGTGATCACCGGCCTCGACCCCACCAGCACGACGATCTTCGACCGCTTCGACGAGATCGTCGAGAGCGTCGCTGATCTCACGTTCGACGACCTGATCTCGCAGGGCACGGCGACGATGCTGGCAACGGTCCCGGCCGAGTGGGACCAAGTACGCGAGCTGCTTCCCTCCCGACCCGCCGTCTCGTAGAACCAGCAACGGAGAACTCATGTCACCGACACCGCGACTCAGACTGGATCGATACCCCAGTCTCGAATACCACTCCGAGGTGCCGATGATTGACGACCCGGTCGACCTCAGAGTTCAACGCAAGTGGGAGGTGGCAATCGGCTACCGGATCTTCGCCAAGATGCGTTGGGGGCAGCTTGGGGCTGGTCACATCAGCGCCCGGGACCCCGAGCGTCAGGACCACTTCTGGGTTCTGGCCCACGGCATCCCGTTCGGGGCCGCCACCATCGACGATCTGGCCCTGGTCGGCCCCGACGCGAGGGTGATCGAGGGGCCATCGACCGAAGGCATCAACTACGCGGCCCACAACATCCATTGGCCGATTCTCGACTCCCGGCCGGATCTGGTATCTGCAGCCCACACCCATACCCAGTTCGGCACGCCGTGGTCGGCCAACGTCGAGCCGTTCGTTCCGATCAGTCAGGAAGCCTGTGCTTTCGTGTTCGATCAGTCTCTCTACATGGGAGAGGACCTCGAAGTCGACACGCTGCAAGGTGGCCGTTCCATAGCGCAGGCAATGGGCGCCACGAGTCTCTGCATCCTGCGTAATCATGGCCTGCTCACAGGAGGAACCAGCCCCGCCTCAGCAGTCGGACTCTTCGTACTGGCTGAGCAGGTCGCCGAAGTTCACATCAAGGCGACGAGACCGAAACCGATACCCGAGGATTCGGCGAGGAAGGTGTCGGCCTCACTCCGGACGGTCGACATCGGCTGGCGGGCCTTTCAGTGGCTGGCGCGGGATCTCGTTCCAGATCCATCGGTCGTTCTCGGCTGACACAGCCGACGGCCGGCTGTTAGAACGTACTTTCTGTCGATCACACGAGTCAGGAGATGCCATGCCGCAGACGGTGAGAGGCGTGATTGCCCGCAGCGAGGGGGCACCGGTCACGATCGAGGACATCATCATCCCCGACCCCGGACCCGGCGAGGTTGTCGTCGACATTCAGGCCTGCGGCGTGTGCCACACCGATCTCCACTACCGCGAGGGCGGAATCTCCGACGAGTTTCCGTTCCTTCTCGGACACGAAGCCTCGGGTCTGGTTGAGACCGTTGGCGACGGTGTCGACGAGGTCAAGCCCGGCGACTTCGTGATCCTCAACTGGCGTGCGGTTTGCGGCGAGTGCCGCTCGTGTCGCAAGGGCAAGCCACAGTTCTGTTTCGACACCCACAACGCCCGGCAGAAGATGACCCTCACCGACGGAACCGAACTATCGGCAGCTCTGGGTATCGGCGCGTTCGCCGACAAGACCCTTGTCGCGGCCGGCCAATGCACAAAGGTCGATCCCACCGCATCGCCGGCCGCGGCCGGCCTGCTGGGCTGCGGTGTAATGGCCGGATTGGGTGCCGCAATCAACACCGGTGAGGTCGGACGAGGCGACAGCGTGGCTGTATTCGGCTGCGGTGGTGTGGGCGACGCCGCCATCGCCGGCTCTCGCCTCGCCGGAGCATCCACGATCATCGCCGTCGATATCGACGACACCAAGCTCGAGTGGGCCCGACACTTCGGAGCCACTCACACCGTCAACTCCACCCAGGTGGATCCGGTGGAGGCGATTCGTGGACTCACCGATGGCAACGGTGTCGATGTCGCCATCGAAGCCATCGGATTGCCCGAGGTCTACCGCCAATGCTTTGAGGCCCGTGACCTGGCCGGCACGGTCGTGCTCGTGGGGGTGCCGCGCCCCGAGATGTCGATCGAGCTTCCGTTCCTCGACGTGTTTGGCCGCGGAGGCGCTCTCAAGTCGAGCTGGTACGGAGACTGCCTACCCGCCCGCGACTTCCCGATGCTGATCGACCTCTACCAGCAGGGCCGCCTCGACCTCGACGGGTTCGTGTCGGAAACCATTGGTCTCGACCAAGTCGAGGAGGCGTTCCACAAGATGGAACGCGGCGAGGTGCTGCGATCGGTCGTCGTCTTCTAACCCTGGAGAAGAACTTGAGTTCCAGCAACTTCAACTCATCGGTGGACCCCGTTGCTCGTCGGACCGCTGGCGCACGGAAATGGACCAAGTACGACGCCGACGTACTGCCGGCTTGGATCGCCGAGACCGACTTCTCTCCTCCCATGGAGGTGCTCGAGGCGATTCGATCAGTGGCCGACACCGAACTCGTCGGATACACCGGCCCGGAGACTCGATTTGTCAGGTCCTGTGTCAACTGGATGCACGATCACCACGGCTGGATCATCGACCCCGACCTGGTGATACCCCTCACCGATGTGATGCAGGGCGTCGAGGCCGCGGTCACTGCATTTAGTCGTCCCGGTCATGCCGTGGTGGTGACCACTCCCGTGTACCACCCGTTCTTCGAGGTCTCACCCAGCGCCGGACGACGCCAGATCGAGTGGCATCTGCGTCGAGACGACCGTGGCTGGCATTTCGATGTCGAGGATCTCGAACGGGTGCTGCAATCGAACACCGACGCCAGAGTCCTCTTGTTGAGCCATCCCCACAACCCGACCGGCCGGGTGATGGACGCTGCGACGATGGCCGAGGTCG
>JAJCXW010000081.1 GCA_029263235.1 Acidimicrobiales bacterium | reverse complement strand
ACCTCCTCATCCGGTTCGGCTGCGCTGAATGAGAAGCAGACCAGACTTCGATCACTGAGCGAGCGCGAGACGGAGGTCTTCCGTCTCGTGGCGTTGGGTCACAGCAACGCTGAGATAGCCGAACTCATGTTTCTCAGCGTGAAGACAATCGAGAGCTACAAGGCTCGCCTGAAGAAGAAGCTGGACGTCACTACCCGATCCGAACTGGTGAGATACGCCTTGGACGTCGAGATCCTCAGCTAACGGCGAGGACTCGCACCGATCCGATCGCGCTGACAGGTATTCCCCTACAGCGCCTGTCGAAGATCTTCGGGAAACCCCTACACGGACAAGGGAATCTCCCGCTACCGGTTTCGACAGACCCGTGGTCCCATGGAACGGAGGCTGACGGAGGAGACATACGTATGCCTAAGGTCAATCGCCGCACGTTCGTGAAAGGTTCGGCAACGGTCGCCGGATCCGCCATTGTTGCCGACCAGTTCCTCTTCGGTTCCGCCGCCAGCGTCACCGCGGCCCAGGGCCCCGAAGTTGCCGGCCCGGTCGAGGACTTCGTTTCCACCACATGCTGGATCGGGAAGCAGGACTGCGGCATGATCGCGCGCCGTATCGACGGCCGCGTGGTCAAGTTCGAAGGAAATCCCACCAATCCTCGAAACGTCGGGACCCTGTGCCCGAAAGGGCAGGCGCAGATCCAGGCCCTCTACGATCCCAACCGCGTCAAGTGGCCGCTGGTCAGAACCAACGAGAAGGGTGTCAGCGGCGAGTGGCGCCGTGCCTCGTGGGATGAGGCCCTCGACATGGTGGCCGATGTCGTCAAGGAAGTTCGCTCCCGCGACCCGAAGACGGTGTTGTGGCAAAAGGGCCGAAGCAAGGCCAAGGATTTCTACGACGACGCCTTTGTAAAGTCCACAGGAGCATCGAAACTCGGGCACGGGGCGTTCTGCTCCGACGTCGGCTACCGGGCGCTCGAGTACACCCTCGGTACCCACGCAGTGCTCCACCCCGACTTCCGGTACTGCAACTACATGCTGTCCTGGGGGTGGAACATCACCAATGCCGGCGGAAACAAGTTCTGCTGGCTGACGTGGCCGCGGCACATGGTCAAGGCACGCGAACGTGGGATGAAGATCACACACCTCGATCCGCGACTGAGAAGTGCCGGCCCGTTCGCCGACACGTGGTTGCCGATCCGACCCGCAACCGACATGGCGATGGCGCTGGCCATCTGCCGGGAACTCATGGTCCTGGGTCATATCGATCGGCCCTATCTGACGACCTATACGAACGCACCGTTCTTGGTCAAGGCAGATGGCATGGTCGCCAAGGTCACCATCGGCGAGGGCGAAGAAGCCAAGGAGATCGGACTGGTCTGGGACGACGCGACCGGGACTGCCGTGCCGTTCGGTGAGATCGAGAACCCGGCACTCGAAGGCGAGTTCCAGCTCGATGGCGAAAACGTGAAGCCGGCATTCCAACTGTTCAAGGAGCAGGTCGAGAGCTACACCCCGGAGTGGGCCGCCGATATCACGGGACTCACGGCAGCTCAGATCCGCAAGGTGGCGAGCGAATTCGGTGAGAACGCCCAGATCGGTGCGACCATCGTCGTCGACGGCGTCGAGGTTCCATACCGGCCGGTCGGGATCATGGCGTATCACATGGCCCAACAGGAACTGGGGCTGCAAACGGTTCGCGCCATGACCATGGTGCCCATGTTGGTCGGAGCCGTCGGCGCGGCCGGAGGCCAACTCTCTGACTTCACGTGGAAGATCCACAAGAACTACGCGAAGTTCGAGAAGCTGACGGTCGAAGATCCGCCCTACGACTTCATTCTCAACAAGAGCAAGTACTTCCCGATCAACACCGGTTTCCCTGGGATGGTCGCGAAAGTGATGATCGATCCGGAGCGGTATGGGGTGGAGGAGCTGCCCGAAGTCGCAATCCTCCACATGGTCAACCCTCTGAACTCCTTCCCGTCGCAGAAGGAGTACCTGGAGTCCTACGGAAAGTTCAAGTTCGTTGCTGTGGTGAGTCCTTGGCTCTCGGAGACAGCCGACTACTTCGCCGACGTCGTGCTGCCGGCCGCGACGATCGAGAAGTACGAGGGGCCGATCTCGGCCACCGACCAATACACCGACGCCGTGACACTTCGTATTCCCCCGATGGAGCCCCTCTTCGAATCGAAGGGGGAGATCGACATCTACATGGATCTGTGCGAGAGGATCGGGGTCCTGTTCGGCAAGGACGGCTACCTGTCGATCGTGAACAAGGAACTCAAGCTCACAGAAACCGAGTTCGAGCTTCCGCTGGATCGAAGACCGGAGGTCCGCGACATCTTCGATCGGTGGTCGCGATCTCAGGGCATCGACGAGGGAATCGAGTTCTTCGAGGATCCGGCCAACGGAACGTTCATCAAGGGACCGATGAAGCCCACGAAGATCTACGGGTACGTTACCGATCCGCCGTTCGGAGGTGCTCTCCACCGGTTCTACGGCGAGAGTTTGCTCGATGCCCAGAACCAGATGAAGGCCAAGGGCGCTGAGGAGATCTACTGGCAGGACTACATCGCGTTGCCGAAGTGGCGGAAACCGACCATGGATTCTTCCCCGGCAGAGTATGAGTTCTACCTGATCAGCTATCACCAGATCGAGCACAAGCAAGCTCGTACCAGCTTCGTGCCTCTGCTGGCCGAACTCGCACCTGGTTCACGTCTCGACATCAACCCCGAATCGGCCGAACGCCTCGGAATCGGCGACGGAGACACGGTGACGGTCGAGTCTCAGAACGCGATCACCGGTGAGACCAGAAGCCTGGTCACACAAGCCACCTACTGCGATGCGATCAGGCCGGACACCGTGGCGATGCCGCACCACTTCGGCATGTGGACCCACCCGCAGAACAAGGGACAGGGGGCCTCCGCGAACGAGATCTACTTCACGGGCGAGGGGTACATGACCAACACGGCCGATCAATCGTTCCATGTGAAAGTGAAAGTTTCGAAAGGAGGTGAGGGCTGATGACGAAGTACTCGATGGCCGTGGATCTTGACCGCTGCCAGGGATGCCGCGCATGCATGACTGCCTGCAAGATCGAGAACAACACCGTGCAGAGCAACTTCTGGATGTATGTCTTCCGCTTCGAGGAGGGGGCCTTCCCCGAGACGGAAATGAGCTTCCTGCCACGGCCTTGCCAGCACTGCGACAACGCCCCTTGTGCCAAGGTCTGTCCGGTCGGTGCCAGGTTCAAGCGCGAGGACGGGATCGTCCTTACCGACGCCGATCGTTGCATCGGTTGCCGTTACTGCGAGCTGGCCTGCCCCTATGGCGTCAACTACTACAACTGGCAGAAACCCGAGAAGGGCCAGTACGACGTCGTCGATTGGCACGACGAGAACATCCAGACCGCCACCGGTGGAGCGATACCCCCCTATCGCAACCCAGATCTCGACGGACTCTACGGTGAGGAGCAACGCCGAACCGCTGGCGGAGGGCACGCCAAGGGGATCATCGAGAAATGCACGTTCTGCGTGCATCGAGTGGAGAAGGGCCAGCTGCCCTCCTGCGTCGACACCTGTCCCACCGACGCTCTGGTGTTCGGAGACATCGACGATGCTGAGTCGCCGATCAGTCTCTACCTCAGGGGCAGGAGTTCATGGCAACTGCTCGAAGAAGCAGGTACCAAACCCAACGTCTACTACATCGGGGGCAAGCCCCCGAACAAGGAGCTCAAGGAAATTGAGCGGCCGAAAGTGACGGTGTGACATGGCAGTTGAAACAAGAATCGACGCCGAGCTTCCCCAGGGAGTGGGACGACTGAGTACCGGATGGAAAGTGTTCATCCTGGCGGCGTTGGCCGTCCTCGGATTCGGCGTGTTCGCCTACTGGTACGAATCATCCAACGGCATGTCAGTGACAAGTCTGCGCAGCACGGGGACCATGGGTGGCGCCACGTGGGGCCTCTACGTCGTGATGGTCGAGTACTTCATCGGTGTCAGCCTCGCTGGTGTCGTCATCGCCTCGGTCAGCCGAGTGTTCCGAATAGTCGAACTGCGACCGATTGTCCGCATTGCCGAACTATTGACCGTGGCTTCTCTGATGGTCGGCCTTCTTGCCGTCATCATCGATCTTGGGCAGCCGATCCGCGGCATCAAGAACATGCTGCTCTACGCCCGACCGCAATCGGCCTTCTTCGGCACCCTCACCCTGGTTGCCGGCGGGGTCTTCATGACGGCTCTGGCATATCTCTTCCTGGGTGGTCGTCGAGATGCGGCGAGATTGGCCGGCATCCCGTCACGATTGCAATGGTTCCATCGGCTCTGGGCGTCGGGTTACACCGACTCCGTCGAAGAGCGTGAACGTCACCGCCGGGTGATGTTCTGGCTCTCGGTGGGCATCGTCCCGCTCATCGTCGTCGCATTGTCGACCGAGGGATTGGTATTCGGTGTCCAAGTGGGCCGACCGGGCTGGTTCGGTTCGCTTCAGGGGCCGGATTTCCTGGTCCTTGCCGCAGCGTCCGGTCTGGCCAACCTGGTTGTGCTGAGCGCAATCGTTCGTCGGTCCCTGGGTGACTGGAACCGGCTGGACGCCGATGTCTTCAAGTGGCTCGGGCGGTTCCTCCTGGTGGCATCGGCGGCGGCCCTCTATTTCATGGTCGTCGAGCTGTTCACCTTGTTGTATGCCACACCCAGCAACGAACGTCAGCTCGCTGATTCGCTGCTGAAGGGCCCCTATGCGTGGATCTTCTGGCTGTCGATCGGTCTGATGATCCTGGGTCTCATGCTGCTGATCTCGCAGGCCGCCACCGCCAAGTGGCGCATCGGCACCCTGGTGGTGGCCAGCGTCGCCATCTCGACGGCGGCACTCGCCGAGCGCTACCTGACGGTCATACCCTCGCAGACCCATGCGAGTCTGTTGCCCTATGAAACTGGCTCCTACTTCCCCACCTGGGTCGAATTCGCGGTGGTAGCGGGGCTGTTCGCTCTCGGAGCGTTGCTCATCGGCCTCTTCATGAAGGCGTTCCCCATCATCCCGATTCGAGACGACATCATTCCGACACCAGACGAGGAAGTGGAGGCGACCGCCAATGCGTAGAACCGTAACAGTCGGCCTGATACTCAGCGGATTGGCATTCATGCTGATCGGCTATC
>JAJCXW010000080.1 GCA_029263235.1 Acidimicrobiales bacterium | reverse complement strand
CTCTGGCCCGACATTCTCGCTCGGCATCACATACGCGAGTTCATCGGAGAGTCGGCCACCGGCACCGACTCCCACAAGGCGTGGCCCATTCCCGCTCGGGTCGGACGCTCCCCACTTGTCGGCCCTCACACCATGTTCGTCGGCGACGCAGCGGCGGTCACCGACCCCCTGACCGGCGAAGGAATAGGGCAGGCGTTGCTCACCGGCCGACTCGCCGCTGAGGCCATACTGTCGAATGACGAAGCCCCCGCCCGCTACGAACGAGAGGTGAACAAGGAGTTCGTTGCCGACGACCGCATGGCCCGGATACTGGTTCCTCTTCTCGCACGGCCCGCGATTGCCGGTGCCGTTCTCGGCCTCACCTCGTCGACCGGCTGGACCAGACGAAACTTCGCCCGCTGGATGTTCGAGGACTATCCGCGGGGCCTGATCGCCACGCCTCGCCGATGGCACCGCGGCATGTTCACCGGCGCCGGGGCCTTCGCCGATCACTAGGTCACCGGCCCCACGAAGGCGCACCCGCATCAGCAGCCTCTACGCTCTGACCCCGTGACCAGCGCCGACAACACTGCCGAGGAACCGCCAAGTGGTGCATCCGGGCTCATCGGCGCGGTCGACCGACTCGATATTCAGATCGACCGCTGGTGGGACTCGCTGAGGGGCCGGCCGGTCATCGACCGGATCTTCTACACGGCTTCCGAGGCCGCCGACTTCTCTCTCATTTGGCACACCCTTGGGGTCATCGAGGCGATTCTCGAGGACGACCCCATGATCGCGGTGAAGGTGAGCGCGGCCTTGGGCGTGGAGTCGGCTCTCATCAACGGACCGGTCAAGTCGCTGTTTCGGCGACGCCGGCCCATCCAGAAAACAGCCCGGCCCCATAATCTTCGTCAGCCCAAGACCAGCAGCTTCCCCAGTGGCCACGCATCCGCGGCCGTGGTCGCCGCCGCCATGTTGTCTCGGCACGGAAACTCTGCGGCTCTGTGCGCGCTGGCTGGAATCGTCGCCACGAGCCGGATCCACGTGAGAATCCACCACGCCTCTGATGTGGCCGGAGGCTTGGCCGCCGGAGCGCTACTCGCGGCAGTGGCCCGCCGATTGCTGTCTCAGTGAGCCCCGACCGGCTCGACGGCCGTGCTGGTGAGAATCGACCTCACGTCGAGTAGCAGATCGGTTACTTCGGTGCTCGATAACAACTCGCGCCGGCTCAGACCTCCGAGCACTCGATCAATCGCTTCGAGTGCTTCTTCGATTCGAGGGGTTTCGAGTGTCTCGGTCATTCACCTGTTTTCCGGTTGGTGGCTTCGGGGCGTCCCGCACGCGAGACCCTAGCCGAGGCCCCGCGGCCAATTGGCACCGTGAGGTTCGATTCCACCCGAGCTCGGACGTACCCTCGCTCATGGGAGTTCTGGTGAGCCTCGCGGTCGAGACCAACGACGGCAGCGAGTCGCGTGATACCTACCGTCGGCAGCTCAACGACATCGCCTACGAGGACATCCCGGCCGCGCTCGCTGCGGCCCACACGGAATGCTCGCCCGGCGACAATCTTTCCGCCGAATTCACTCTCACCCGTTCTCGTGGCGCCCAAACCGCTCGAGACCGGCCACCGCCCGATCTCGACACATTGATGATCGGAGCAGGATTCGAACTCTTGTCGGGCCGCCACGGAGCGTTGAAGCATGGAGAGCCAGTGGCCATCGAGGCGGTTCGCCTGCGAACCCTCCCCGACTACTTGGCTCCCGGAATGTCGATGGTGATCTGCGGGCTCAACCCCAGCCTGCACTCCGCCGACATGGGCGTCGGGTTCGGTCGCGGGGGGAATCGTTTCTGGCCGGCAGCGCTGGCCGCCGGCCTCGTCACGACCGACCGAGACCCGAGCGATGCCCTCGCTCGCCACGGTGTGGGCATGACCGACATGGTCAAGAGAGCCAGCCCGCGGGCCGCATCGCTCACCAGCGACGAGTATCGGGCAGGGGTCGACCGGCTCAGCGAGATCTGCCGATGGCTTCAGCCCGGCCTGGTCTGCATGGTCGGCTTGGCGGGCTGGCGCGCCGCGGTCGACCGTCATGCCCGTGCCGGCCTTCAGGCCGAGACGTTGGGAGGGTCGGCTGTGTATGTCATGCCATCGACCAGCGGTCTCAACGCCCACAGCTCACTGTCCGATCTCACCGATCATCTGAGCCGAGCCGCTGATCTGGCAGCCTCTACGACCGGCTGATCGGAGCCAGATCGCGTGCCGCTTGGCCCATGTCGACCCCGGGGACCGGGATGAGCATCAAGGCCGGGCAGTCGATCCCGCTGTCGACGTAGCGCGCCACGTGATCCCGGCACTCCTCGGGCGACCCGTGGATGATCAACTCGTCGACCACATGGTCCGGGATCTTGGCGAGGGCACCCTGGCGGTCGCCAGCGGCCCACAGGTTCCAGTGCTCGGAAAGGGAGTCGGTTCGCCCCATCCAATCGTGGAAGGCCTTGTAGACGGGGACGTTCAGGTATGCGGCCATCGCGTATCGACCCACGGCCCTGGCGGCTTCGGGATCTGCGGTCGGTACGACGAACAGCCGAGCCACCACTTCGGCGTCGGGGTTCTCTTCTCTGACCAACGCTGTCACGGTGGCGGCGTCTCGAGCCGACAGCCAGTTGACGATGGCGCCGTCGGCCTCCCGCCCAGCCAGTCGCAGCATGCCTTCACGCAACGCCGCGATCAGGATCGGAACCCGGTCGTCGAGTTCGAGGCCGAGCCGGAATCCCCTGACGGAGAACGTCTCGTAGTTCTCGGTGATCTTGTCGCCGGCCAAGGCGCTGCGAAGGAAGCGAACCGTGTCTCTCGTCCGCTGATAGGGCTTCTCGAATTCGATGGCGTTCCACCGTTCGACGATGATGTTCGAAGACGACCCGATCCCACACACGAAGCGTCCCGGGGCTGCTGAAGCCATCGCCGCCACGGACTGTGCCAACAGAGCCGGACCACGCGTGTATGCGGGGAGGATGGCCGTGCCCAGACGTAGCTGCGGCGTCCAGACCGATGCCAGGGCCAAGGGGGTCAGTCCGTCGGCGCCCATGGCTTCAGCCGACCACAGATCGGTGTAGCCGAGCTCGGCGAGCTCCTCGAATCGTGGGCGTTGGGTGTGCAGCGGCCCATCGAACGGGATTGTCATGCCGTACCGGTTCACCGCTCACCTCGGGGTCGTCAATCGGAGACCAGAGCATGTCATCTCGGTCGGAATCCGGGCGAACCATCCGGAAATGTCACACCCCACCGTCAATATCGAACCATGAACGAACAACTCACCATCCCCAGAGAAGCCCGGGTGTGGCGTATCGACCCCAACACCCGTCAAAGAGGGCGTGTGGGCGTGGCCGAGGCGCGCGAAGTGCTTCGCCGGTCTCGCTCCAAATCGATTACTCCGTCCGAGCCCGACAACACCCTGCTGTCAGACCATCACCACATGCCCGACGCTGCGTGAATTTCTCGTCTCAGCTCGCGCCACACTGTGACCATGAACCGACACATGTCCGCTATCTTCGCCGCCGCATCAGCGGTCGCGTTGCTGGCTGCGTCATGCGGGTCGACAGATACCGCCGTTCCGGCGACCCCTGCCGTTCATTCATCTCTCCCCGACTCTCAGGAGCTCGAGCCCAACGCCACTATCGAACGAGTGATTGATGGCGACACCATCATCGTCGAGGTCAACGGTCAACGCGAACGGGTCCGACTGATAGGGATCGACACTCCCGAGTCGGTCGATCAGAACCGTCCGGTGCAGTGCTACGGAAGCGAAGCAAGCACGTTTCTCGAATCCCTTCTTCCTTCGGGAACCTCCATCAGCCTGATTCGTGATGTCGAGGCCCGAGATCAATACGACCGGCTTCTCGCCTACGTCGTCCGCACCGACGACCAACTCTTCGTCAACCTCGCCCTTGTCGAGGGAGGCTTCGCCGGCCCCCTCACCTACCCGCCCAATGATCACTACGCCAACCTGTTCGAATCAGCCGCCGACACCGCAGCGGCCGACAGGGTCGGGCTGTGGGGGGTTTGCGGCGGACCCGATGTCCCGCTCCCCTGAGACGGCAGGTTTCCTCCCCACCCCGAGCTAGCGTTTGTGGTGTGACGTCACTCTCGGAGGCGCTCGGCTACGACGCCAAGGATCGACTGCTGATCATCAGCAGTGATCTTCTCGGCTCGACCCACGCCGCCACCGCCGGGTGCTTCGAGGCCATGAGAGACGGCCTTGCAACCACCGCAACCCTGATGATGCCTGGGCCTTGGGCCCGTCACGCCGCCGATCGGGCCACGGCCGACGACGACATCGGAATCCATCTCACCCTCAACTCCGAACTCGACTGCTACCGCTGGGGGCCTCTGACCTACGCTCCCAGCCTTCTCGACGGCGACGGGGGTTTCCCCCGAACGCTTCCCGATCTGTGGGATCACGCCGATCTCGATGAGGTCCGACGAGAGTGCCGCGCCCAGCTCGACCGCGCCGGCCTGTGGGGGTTCGATCTGACCCACATCTCCACCCATATGGCGGCTCTCCAGCAGAGGCCCGAATTCTTCGACGTGATGCTGGAGATCGCAGTGGAGGCCGGACTTCCTCTGCGGCTCGAGGGACCCGATGCTGAGAAGGTCGCCGGGTTTCCATTTCGATCGTTGGCCTCGGACGAGGGAGTGTTGTATCCCGATCACTTCAAGTTGGTTCGAGGCGGCGCCCGACGTCACTTCATGGCCGCACTGCACGACCTGAAGCCTGGCGTGACAGAGATCGTCTTCGAGCCCGCCATCGCCGCCGAGGAACTTCGCGCCATCGATCCATCAGCGACCCACCGGGTCGACGACCTCACGCTGGTGACCGACCGCCGCCTGGCCAAGCTGGTTGCCGACACCAACGCTGTACTGATCGGCTATCGAGAGATCCGCGACCTCCAGCGTTCCGGTAGCTGAACCAGAAACTCGTCCCGGATTCAGTCGGAGGAGAGGGCCTCGATCGCCTGGGTCCGCACCCGACGAAGACCAACCAGCCAAGTCGCGTGGTCGCCTTCGACCTTCAGCGATCCGCTCATGAACGCTACTTCCGGTGCCACCGATCCCCCGAGAATCTCGGCGAAGGTCTCTTGGCTGAGCGATACCTTGCAATCAGGATCGCTGAGCTTTCCCACTTCGAAATCGGTGACGGTTCCTCCGCTGATGACCACCCCGAAGACCAGTTTCCCGTCGGGGCCGCCGGTCACGGTGTACTGCACTCTCGCGTCGACATCTCCAGCTGACGGCAACGACTTGACTGCCTCTCCCGCTGTCTGCACCCAGTCCTCGTTGACTGCTTCGGTCATCAGGTCACCGCCCGGTTGTCTCGGAGTCCGGCGAACAGGTCGGACTCAGGTTCCTCGCCACCAGACTGCCCCATGGCCAGGCGAAACTCATCGTGGCTGTGGATGCGATCGTCGACATCGGCCGGCAGACCGAACCAGAAATTGGAGCTGGGATCGATCTGAGTGGCATGAGCCAGCAGCGCTTCCCGTCTGACACCAGCGAATCCGTCGACCGGGACTCTCGTGGTGATCAGATGGTCGAAGCTCTCGCGTTCGAACCAGCGCTCCTCGTAGGGAGACTCCAGACCCAGCTCTTCGAACGCTTCGTGGCGGGCCACCATTCGTTGACGCGACCAAGCAGAGAAATAGATCTTCGACACAGGCCATGGCGATCCGAGCTCAGGGCGCCAGGACACATCGGCAGCGCGATCAACTGCTGGCCGGGTGATCTCATGGACCCGAATGTGGTCCGGATGCTGGTAGCCGCCGGGATCGTTGGGATAGGTCACGACAACCTGTGGCCGTTCACTTCTGATGATCGCCGCCAGCCGATCGACCGCCTCATCGAACGGGGCCGTAGCGAAGCACTCCGGATGATCGTTGGCGTCGGAATCGAACATCCCCGAGTCGCGGTATCCGAGCATGGCCACTTCGTCGTAGCCGATCACCCTCGCCGACAGTGCCAGCTCCTGCATGCGAACCGAACGGATGTCGCTACGAACCGACTCGATGTCCATGGCCGGGTTGAGAATGTCGCCCTCTTCGCCTCCGGTACAGCACACCAGCACGGTGTGCACGCCTTCCGCGTGGTACTTCGCAACCGCCGACGCCCCTTTCGAGGCCTCGTC
>JAJCXW010000079.1 GCA_029263235.1 Acidimicrobiales bacterium | reverse complement strand
GGACCTCGGGCAGATCGCCATGTCCTACGAGGACGTCTATGTGGCTCAGGTCGCGATGGGGGCCAATCAGACACAGGTCGTGAAGGCCTTCACCGAGGCCGCCTCGTTCTCGGGGCCCTCGATAATCCTCGCCTACTCGACGTGCATCGCCCACGGCATCGACATCGGGACATCGATGACCCATCAGAAGCTGCTGACCGACAGCGGATTCTGGCCTCTCTATCGCTACGACCCCAGGGTCACCGTCGAAGGGAAGCACGCCTTCCATCTCGATTCGCGCAAGCCGTCCATTCCCTTCTCGGAGGTGGCGGCGAGCGAGGCCCGATTTGCCATGCTGCAACGGTCCGACCCGGAGCAAGCGCGACGACTGGGGGCGCTGGCCCAGGCCGACATCGACGAGAGATGGATGCTCTACGAGCAGTTCGCCGACCTCGAGCGGGTCATCCCCGACGAACAACCCGACGAAGAGCCGTTCCGCCCCGCCGAACCCGACGACGACGAACCCGCAGGGGGCCAGTCATGAGCGCCGACCTCACCAGCCACTATCTGGGGCTCGAACTTCGCAACCCGCTGGTGGCCTCGCCGTCACCGGCCACCGACTCCACCGACTCGATCGCCCGACTGGTCGATGCCGGAATCGGTGCAGTGGTGTTGCCTTCATTGTTCGAGGAGCAGATCGCCCACATCGAGCGAGAGATCGCCACCGTTCTCGACGCTGGCCTTTCCACGTTCGGTGAATCTCCCGACGGTTTCTTCCCCGACCTCGGCGACTACAACCTCGGCCCCGACGGATACCTCTCGATGATCGAGTCGGCCCGTGCTGCGGTTGATGTGCCGGTCATCGCGAGCCTCAACGGCGTCACGCCCGGAGGATGGGCGCGCTATGCGTCTCATCTCGAAAGTGCCGGAGCCTCAGCGATCGAACTCAATCTCTACATGCTGTCGACCAACCCCGACTCCGACAGCCGTGAGATCGAGGACCGCTACATCGAGGTGATCAGATCGGTGGCCGACACCGTCGAGATCCCGGTGTCGGCGAAGCTCACGCCGTTCTTCTCTTCGCTCCCCAACATGGCCCGCCGGATCATCGACGAAGGCGGCGCGTCCGGGCTCGTGTTGTTCAATCGTCTCTACCAGCCCGATATCGATCTCGACACGCTCACGGTGAAGCCCCATCTACAGCTGTCGACTTCGTTGGAGATCAATCTCCCGCTGCGGTGGATCGCAGTGCTCCGTGATCTCGTCGACGGGTCCATTGCCGCAACCACCGGAATCCACACCGCCGACGATGTGATCAAGGCGCTGCTGGTGGGAGCCGACGCGACGATGATGGCATCGGCGATTCTGCGTGGAGGTCCGGGCCACGTCACCAGCGTGCTGGCGGCTGTCGAGACCTGGCTGATCGAACACGAATGCCGGTCGGTGACCCAGGTGAAGGGTTCGATGAGCCTCGGGTCGGTTCCCGATCCCGAGGGTTTCGTTCGTGCCAACTACCTCCACGAACTCGCTTCGTGGTCCAGAGACCTTCCGTAACCCGGTTTCCGCTGGGTCGACATCCGGAGTCCGATGGCGACTACTCGTAGGCCCCCACATTGGCGAGGGCCAGGCTGCCCGGACTCACCGCGGCGGGGTCGGTCATCACGTTGACCAGAGCGGTCTTGCCTGAAGCGAAGGCCGCCTCGATAGCCGGACGGATCTCACTGGGTTCCTCCACGAGGAAGCCGACACCACCGAGGGCCTCGACCAGTTTGTCGTAGCGGATGGTGCCCAGTTCGACGACCTCTTCGATGGCACGACCGAGCCTGATCTCCTGGCTGTGCCGGATCATTCCCCAGCCGAGGTCGTTGGAGACCACCACCACGATCGGCAGCCCCCGAGACACGGCCCGTTCGAACTCCATGAAGTTGAAACCGAGTGATCCGTCACCGGTGAACAGAATGACTCTCTTGTCGGGGTTGAGGAACTTGGCCGCGTTGGCGTTGGGCACTCCTCCACCCAGAGAACCGAACAGTCCGTAGTCGAGGTAGTGCCCGGGCCTTCGCATGGTTCGTGTCATGCCGATCCATGTGGTGGCGTCGCCGCCGTCGGTCACGACGATGTCGTCGTTGCGGTCCATGAAGTTGTCGACTTCGCGTGCCAGACGCATTGGGTGGATCGGCACAGCGTCGCTCGACCATTGGGGCTCGGCATCGGCGAGGCTGACCCGTTCGGCCTCGCGGAGTTCTTCGGCCCACGGTTCGTACTTGGCGGTGAGTTTCTCGCCTTGGCCTGCTTCGTCGAGGCTTCGGTGAAGCTCCGACACGAACGCCTGCACATCGGAGACCACCGGCACGTCGATGGCTCGGTTTCGGCCTATCTCCTCGGCTTCGATGTCGACCTGGACGAGGGTGGCCTCGGGGTTGTAGATGTCGCCGAACAGCGAGAACAGGTTGATGCGGTTTCCGAGCAGGATGATCAGATCAGAGCCGAAGCTCGCAGACAGGCCGGCTCCCGGCCGGATGGCGAGAACCCCGCCGAAACACATCGGGTGGGTGTCGGGCACCACGCCTCGCCCGTTGGCGGCGGTGAACACCGGAATTCCGGCGAGTTCGACCAGGTTGGTCAGTTCCTCGCCGGCGTCGGAGTACCACGCCCCACTGCCGGCGACGATGATCGGCTTCTCGGCCTTGGTGAGAAGATCGGCGACCTCCGCCACCCGGTCGAGGTCGACCGGACGAGCCGTCTGATATCCGGCGGGCACCGCCAACGGGCGGGTCGGTTCGGCGGCGAGCACATCCACCGGCAACTCGAGATAGACCGGTCCGGGCCGACCGCTACGGGCCTCACGGAAGGCCTGATCGACGAACGCAGGTATGCGGTCGACGCTGTGGCAGACCAGCACCTTCTTGACCATTGGCTCAGCCACCGGAGCCTGACGCATGTCCTGAAGATCGAGTCGCTCGACCATGCTCACCCCGACGGAGCCGGCTATGAGCACGAGCGGAGTTCCTGCCATCGACGCGCCGGCGACTGCGGTGAGAGCGTTGGTGAATCCGGGGCCCGCGGTCACCAGGGCCACGCCGGTTTGGCGGGTGAAGCGGGCGTAGGCGTCCGCCATCCACACTGCTGCCTGTTCGTGACGGGTGTCGAACAGGTTGATGTCGGTGGCTCCCAGGTGAACGTAGATCGGGTTGATGTGTCCGCCGCTCAGGGTGAACATCGTGTCGACACCCTGGGCCACGAGTGCGGACACTGCTGCTTCGCCTCCGCTGCTGAACTCCCGGGTCATCTGCTGTCCTCTCGGTAGGTGACCGCCGCGGGCGGTCACTGTTGATCGTTCTAGTTGGCTCAGGTGGCGGTGAGCATTCCGCCAGTGATGTTCAGCGCCTGGCCTGTCATGTAGGACGAACGGTCCGAGGCCAGGAATGCACAGAGGTCACCCACCTCTTCGATGGATCCCATTCGTGCCAGCGGCACGGCTCCGAGCATTCGACGTTCGGCTTCGGCCTCGTCGACTCCGGCGACATGGGCCTTCAGCGCCACGTTGAGCCGCTGCAGTTCGGTGTCGATCAGGCCCGGGCAGATCGAGTTGACCCGTATTCCGAGCGGGCCGAGCTCGACGGCCATCACCCTCGTGAGCATCATGATGCTCGCCTTCGACACTGAGTATGCGCCGTTGAGCGGGGCCGGGACCTTGCCGGCCATCGACGCCACGTTGACTATCGATCCACCGTCGCCCATCACCGCCACCGCGGCCTGACACATGCGAAGGGTTCCGTTGAGGTTGACGTCAAAGGTTCGCAACCATTCGGTCTCGTCGTACTCGTGTAGTGGGGTGGGGGCACCAAACACGGTTCCTGCGTTGTTGATGACCACATCGAGCGAACCGAGTCGATCGGCCACGGAGGCAACGCCGTCGTCGACTGATCGGCGGTCGGCAACATCGATGGCCACTGCCATGGCTCGAACAGAGAATTCGTCTTCCAGGCTTTCGGCGTTGGCCTCGAGTTCGCCCCACCGAAGCTCGATGTCGCTGAGGGCCACATCGCAGCCGAGCTCCGCCAGTCGGCGAGCTGTGCCCATTCCGATTCCGGCCGTGTGGGCGGCTCCGGTTATCAGTGCGGTCTTGCCGGACAGCTCTCCAGCGTCAGCTGACGGTTCGTTCATCGTCGTTCCTCCCTAGCGGCCGAAACTACGCTCCAACCACCAGCAGCCCCCTATCGGGAAGCCCCCCTCCCCCACCACCCCCACACGATCTGAGGGGGTGTCAGCCACAACCAGTGTGGCGTACGGCCCCTGATTTCGGGGGTTTGGGGGTGGGTTGGGCTGCTGAGTCGAACGACCTCAGGGGGTTTGACTAACCTCTGACCGATTCGACCGCCAAGGAATCCGGCACCTCATGCAGCAGCTCTCGGGAATGGACACCACGTTTCTCAACATGGAGACGGCCACCACCTACGGCCATGTCTCGGGCTTGGCGATCTTCGATCCGATGGAGGCCGGCGGCACCGTCACGCTCGAGGACGTGAAGGCGCTGATCGCCGATCGAATCCATCTGCTTCCGCCCTATCGCCGTCGGCTCGTCGAGATTCCGTTCGGCCTCGATCAGCCCTACTGGATCGAAGATCCCGATTTCGACATCGACTTCCACATCCGGCAACTGGCGCTTCCTCCTCCCGGCGACAGCCAGCAGCTGGCGGAGCAGGTCGCTCGAATTGTCGCCCGGACTCTCGATCGCCGACGTCCTCTCTGGGAGCTCTATCTGATCACCGGTCTACAGGGTGGCCGATCGGCTCAGCTGACCAAGATCCACCACTGTTCGATCGACGGGGTCTCCGGGGCCGAGATCCTCGGCAACCTCTTGGATCTCGACTCCACACCGCGGGCCGTCGACCCGCCCGACCGGCCGTGGATCCCCGAGACCGAGCCTTCCCAGATGCACATGTTCATGAAGGGAATGGTCGCGGTGGCGGCCACGCCGCGAAAAGGAATCCGACTCGGGTTCAAGAACATTCGTCACCTGCCCCAGCTCGCCGAATCGATGGGGTTCGGCCCGCTCCCCGGCAGCGACCTGATCAATCGGCTCGCCGGCCGACGCACCGCCGACATGTTGTCCGAGGCTCACACCAAGCCTCCGCGAACATCGTTCAACACCGAGATCAGTCCCCACCGGAGGTTCGCCTTCGACTCGATGGATCTCGATCGGGTGAAGGCGGTGAAGAACGCCTTCAGGGTGACACTCAACGATGTCGTGATGGCTCTGTGTGCGGGCGCGCTGCGTCGCTATCTCGCGGAGCGCGATGAACTTCCCGAGAGTCCTCTGATCGCCATGGTGCCGGTATCGATTCGCACCGAGGACCAAACCGGGAAGTTCGGCAATCAGGTGGCCTCGATGACCGCGTCGCTCCACACCGACCTGGAGGATCCGGTCGAGCGACTGATGGCGATCCACAATTCTATGAAGATCGCCAAGGAGAAGCATCAGGCCCTCCCGGCTGAGGTTCTCCAGGACTTCGCTCAGTTCACCGCCCCTGCTGTCGCGGCTCGTGCGGCGAGGGTGATCGCCCGGGCGGCCGTGGCCGAGTGGGTCGACCTGCCGTTCAATGTGGTGATCTCCAACATACCGGGCCCTCAGTTCCCGCTCTACGGAGTCGGCGCGAGGTTGGTGGCCAACTATCCGGTGTCGGCCATCAACGACGGCATCGGCCTCAACATGACCGTTCAGAGCTACGACGGCAGCCTCGACTTCGGTCTCGTGGCCTGCCGGCAATTGGTCCCGGATCTGTGGCAGATGATCGACCATCTCAACGCTTCGTTGTTCGAGCTCGAGAACGCCATCGAACCGTCGGACTCTGCATGATCGAAGGGGTCTGCGAGCCCGGATTTCAACCCGTCGGAGAAGCTCTCTCCACTTTATTGGAACGAGGCGGGGGCGGCGCGGCGTGCGTGTACCACCACGGTGTGAAGGTGGTCGATGTGTGGGGCGGCACCCGCGACCATGACGGCAACCCGTGGGTGTCCGACACCATGTCGATGTCATTCTCGACATCGAAGGGTGTCGTCTCGACGCTGCTGCATCAGCTCGTCGACAAGGGACTCCTCGACTATGACGACGCTGTGGCCAGGCACTGGCCCGAGTTCGCCGCGGCGGGCAAGTCGAAGATCACCGTTCGGCAGGTTCTCTCCCATCGAGCGGGCCTGCCCCACGTTCGCCAGTTGGTGACCGACGCCGAGCAGATCCTCGACTGGGATTACATGGTCGACGCGTTGGCGAGTTCGCGTCCGCGTCTGCGACCCGGGGGTCGAAGCGCGTATCACGCTCTCACGTTCGGCTGGTTGGTCGGAGAGATCATTCAGCGCGTCGACGGCCGCCGGCTCCCGGAGATCATCCGCTCAGAGCTGGCCGGGCCTCTGGGCCTCGACGGGCTCTACATCGGTGCGCCGCCCGAAGCGATCGCTCGTGCTGCGGCCCTGAATCGACCACGGCGTCGTGGTTCCATCTCCAAAGCCACGAAGGTCCTGCCGGTCAACCGCTGGATCAATTCGATGTCGAGGGTCAATCGGATCACGAGAGGGCCGTTCGATCCGGCACTCATTCGCGATGCCCTCATCGTGCCAGGTGATCCCGGTCTCCTTCTGGAACCGCGGGTGATGGAGGTCCCGATCCCGGCCGCCAACGGCCTGTTCACGGCAAGGTCGTTGGCACGCGTCTACGCAGCTTTGGCCGAAGGTGGAGAGATCGATGGGGTCAGGATCTTGTCGCCGGAGACTCTCGAGCAGGCGACCACCGTTCAGAGCCGAAGTCGCGACCGCGTGCTGTTGACCCACATGAACTGGCGACTCGGATATCACAACGCCTTCAGCACCCGCGGGGCCATCGAGGGCGCCTACGGGCACTACGGCTACGGGGGTTCGGGGGCGTTCGCCGATCCCGGACGCGGGTTGGCAGTGGCCATGATCAACAACTCAACCGGCGGAAGTCCGTTCGGCGACGAGAGAATCCGCTCGATCGCCACCGCCGCTCTGGTCTCGGCAAGCGCAATTTCGAGGTGAGCACCCAATGGCACTGATCCCCAATCCCCGAACCATGCGCAGCGATCTGCGACTCACTGGCTTCATGGCGCGAATGGCCCCCGACATGGTGAAGGCGAGGCCGGGGTCGTCCCACACGATCTGCGACGTGGTCGAGTCGGTCGCGGCCGGCTCACCTGCCGACCTGGCTCTGGTGATGGGCGACCGGTCGCTCACTTACGGTCAACTCGATTCGCGAGCGAATCAGGTCGCCCGTTGGGCTCTCGGG
>JAJCXW010000078.1 GCA_029263235.1 Acidimicrobiales bacterium | reverse complement strand
GGCCCCGACATTCGCCGAACCGCCAAGGGACGTGAGATTCAAGCCGACGCGGCAAGAGACGCCATTCACGACGATCTGGTCACACAGGTGAGTCAACTCCTGGCCACTGCCACCATTCCGGCCGACGATCAGTCTCCCCGGGCCGTTTCGCCCTCCGACATTGCCGTGCTGGTCCTCAGCCGCCACAACGCCGAGGAAGTGCGCCAGCGCCTGGTCGATCACGGCATTCCCGCCGTACTGGCCCGAGGGTCCAGTGTTCTGCATTCCGACGCGGCCACTCAATGGCGGTGGATCCTCCACGCCATGGCCCGACCGGCCGATCCTGCTCGTGCTCGTGCGTTCGCTCTCAGTTGGTTCTGTGGCCACGACATCGACTGGCTCCACGACTCCTCAGACCAGCAGGTTGGCGAGCTTCAGGAACTGCTCCACAGGTGGTCCCAGATCCTTCTCGACCGAGGCCTTACATCAGCCGTTCGTCAGATCCGACGCGACACCCTCGTCAACGCGAGAGTTCTCGCCCGCCGCGACGGCGATCGCGATATCACCGACTTCGATCATGTAGTCGAGCTTCTCCAAGTGGCCTACGCCGAAGGAGCCACCAGCGCTTCAGCACTGCTGGCCTCACTCGATTCCGATCCCGACACTTCTGCCGACACCGACATCGATGGCGACATCGCTTCGCGACGGGTCGAGTCGGAGGCTGCTGCAGTTCAGATTCTCACCGTATGGGTGGCCAAGGGGCTCGAGTATCCGATCGTGTGCATTCCCAACATCTGGTCGCCCCGACAATCATCCCTCGACACTCTGGTGTTTCACGATCCAGAGACCGGCCAACGCACCTTCGACACCGCGTCCACTCTCGGCGGCAAGTGGCAAGATCCGCCGCGTGCGTGGCCCGACGGCACGGCAACCAAACAACGCCGCGACATCGCTTCCGCTGAGGCCGCGGCCGAGGATCTGCGGCTGCTCTACGTTGCCCTCACCCGAGCCCGACATCACACCATCCTCTGGTGGTCTCACCGAAGCGGCACCAACAAGACCGCCATCTCCAAGGTGTTGTTCGGTCGTACCGATGGCGTGATCGATGCGGCCCTGTTCAGTGCCGAGAAGGTGACTCTTCCCGACGACGACCAACTGGCTACCGAGCTCCAGCCTCTGGTCGATCGGGCCCAGGGGGCGATCTCGGTCGGTGTGCACGGATCCGCATCGCCGGTGGTGTCGGTTCGAGATTCGAGCGACGCTGCTCAGCATCGGGAAGACCTCCAGCTGGCCCGACTCGACCGCATCCCCGACCGGCGTCGTCATCGTTGGTCGTTCAGCGCCATCGCCAATCGCGTCGACTACCGGCCCGATCCCCTCGACGAATCGATGTCCGACAGCGGGGCCTCCGACGAGCCCACCGATCCAATCGATATCCGGCGAACCGCGCCCTTGCCAGACACGGCCGTATCGTCGGTGTCACCCCTCGCAACTCTGCCCGCCGGCGCCGAGTTCGGAACGTTGGTTCATGAAATCCTCGAAGAGGTCGATTTCAGGTCCGATGATCTCCGCGCCGATCTGGGACACGTCATCGATCACCGTTCGAGGTTTGGTTCGCTCGATCTCCGACCGGTCTCACCTGCCGATGCCACGTCAGCCGATGGGCTGCGCTTGCTGGCCGAGGGGCTCGAGACAGCGATCAACTCTCCCCTCGGGCCGCTGTTCAACGACGGGCGCCTAGCCGACATTCACCGATCCGATCGGCTCGATGAGATGACCTTCGAGTTGCTGTTGGCCGAGGGGTCCGATCGAGAGTCGGTGTTGCCATCCGACCGCGACATCGGCCGCCTGGTCCACGACCATCTATCGGCCGACGACCTTCTGCGCGATTGGGCCGCATCTCTCGCCGACGGCATCTTCGGTGTCAACCTGGCCGGACATCTGACCGGCTCGATCGATGCCCTCTTCCGAGTCAATGATTCCGACGACACCCCACAATTCGTGGTCGTCGACTACAAGTCCAACCGACTTCACGATCCGGGCGCACCGCCCCGGCCCGGCGACTACTCCCAGTCGGGTATGGCCGCCGCCATGGCCCACCACCACTACGGACTCCAGGCGTTGCTCTACTCGGTGGCCGTCCACCGCTACCTGCAATGGCGACTGCCCGACTACTCCCCCGCCATCAATCTCGGAGGGATCGCCTATCTGTTCGTTCGGGGCATGACCGGCCCGGCCTCTGGCACTGGCGGCGATCTCCCCGACGGTGTGTTCACCTGGCAGCCACCACCTCAACTCATCGTCGACCTGAGCGACCTCCTGAGCCGGCCCACACCCTCAGCGATCGATCCGGCGGCACGATCATGAGCAGTTCTCTGTCTTCGGCCCCACCAACCAGATTCTCGCTCTTGCCCCGTGAGAGTGCAGCCGTTCTCGACCCCTTCTTCGAGACAGCCGTGTTCGGAGTCACCGAACTCCACCTGATCAACAGCGTGGCCCGTCTGTGTCCCGAAGCCGGCCCACTCGATCTTCTGGCTCTGGCTGTGGCCTCCCGGGGCGCCCGACTCGGGCACACCTGCACCAACCTGGCCGACATCCGGCAACTTGTGAGCACCACATCACTCACCGTCGATGGCGAAACCCCCCTCCTTCACCTTCCCTGGCCCGACCCCCACGAATGGTCGTCTGCTCTCGAGTCGAGTCCGATCGTCTCCCTGCCCGACGACCCCGAGCCAGAAGCGATCCGCCCGCTGGTATTCCACGGTGAGCTGATCTACCTCCAGCGTTACTGGACCCACGAGACACGGGTGGCCGACGAGTTGCGCAGCAGGGCCGCTGTCTCCAGCGCCCCGAGCCGACTCGAGGAGGTGCTCGACTCGCTGTTCGGCCCGCCGGATGTCACACGAGACGCCAGCTCTCAACGTCAGGCCGTGCGACAGGCCTTGAGTAGTGGGATCTCGATCATCACCGGAGGACCCGGCACCGGCAAGACCTACACGATTGCCAGGATCCTGGCCGGAGCCCATGGTCTCGCCGGGTCTCCAGGCTCCGACCGCTCCCGGCCTCACAACGTGGCCCTGGCCGCGCCCACCGGCAAGGCAGCGGCCCGCATCACCGAGTCAGTTGGCGATGCCCTCAAATCGATCGATGAACTCGGACACACGCTTCGCGAGGCGGAGGCCTCCACGATCCATGCCCTACTCGGATGGTCGCCCGGAGATGCCTTCCGACACAACCGCCGGCACCCCCTTCCCCACGACATGGTGATCGTCGATGAGGCCTCTATGGTCTCGGTTTCGTTGATGGCTCGGCTACTCGACGCCGTGCGTCCCGACGCCTCACTGGTGCTGGTCGGAGACCCCGACCAACTCGCCAGCGTCGAGGTCGGCACCGTACTCAGCGACATCATCGGCCCGTCCGCCGCCGCCGCCCCCCTGGACGCTGCCCCACCCGGCGACGCTCAGTCCGGCACCGCCTCACCCGGTCAGCTGGCCGAGCGAATCACCGTTCTCACCCGCTCACACCGGTTTGGTGAGAGCTCTCCGATCGGACAGCTGGCATCGTCGATTCGTGCCGGCCAAGCCGAACCCATGCTCGAACTGCTCACCAGCACCAGCACCAGCTGGATCGACCCCCACGACCCCGACAGCTCTGACAACTCAGTCGGCCTTGAGAGCCTGATCGATGAAGTGATCGACTCGGCGGTGCTGGTGGCCGAGGCGGCGCTGGTCGGTGATGCCGAAGCCGGAATCCAACACACCATGTCAACCAAGGTGCTGGCGGCTATGCACCACACCCAGTTCGGCCTCCACTACTGGAACGATCTGATCGAGAACGCTGTGGCCGAGCGAGTTGCCGACATCGACAATTCGAGGCCGTGGTTCATTGGCCGCCCGGTGATCATCACCGCCAACGATCGGGTCAACCGCGTTGCCAACGGCGACATCGGGCTGACTGTGGCCCACAACGGATCGATGGCCGTCGCACTTCCCGCACCCGATGGTGTTCGTTACCTCCCGGTGTCGCGTCTGTCAGAGGTCCAGACTTGGTGGGCCATGACCATCCACAAGAGTCAGGGATCGGAGTTCGACCATGCCGTTGTCTCCCTCCCGTCTGCCGGATCTCGTGTTCTGAGCAGGGAGTTGCTCTACACGGCGGTCACCCGAGCTCGAAGTCGTGTCACGATCGTGGCCACCGAAGAAGCCCTGCGAAGTGCTGTCGACACACCGATCGCTCGAGCTTCCGGGCTCCGGGCCAGGCTCTGGCCCCACGCCTAGTTCAGGCGTCCAGCATTCGCGCCACCGCTTGCTTCAGTGTCTCGGTGAAGACCATCCGATCCTCCAGAGTGAAGTCCGGAACTCGTAGTTCGAAATCCGATAGCCCATGGAAGACGAGGCTCACCAAGAGCGCGGCCAGATTCTGATCCTTGGGAGACTCGGGAAGATCAAGAAGCCGCTGAACTCCGGGTCGACTGTTGTCCGACACCGGGCCCCGCCGGGCCGACATCTCGGCCTGGATCCGCAGATAGGCGCCGCCACCATCGGGGTCATCAAGTCTCTCGGCGAGGGGCACGATGAGGGCCTCGACAAAGCCCGCCCCGGAGTCGAGTAGCTCCACACGGCGTCGGTCGATTCTCCGTTGATGCTTCTCCAGAACCGCTCGAACCAGGCCTTCCTTGTTGCCGTAGTGGAACGCGACGGCGCTCTTGTTTCGTTGACCAGCGGCCCGGGTCACCGCGGCGATGGTGGTCGCCCCAACTCCCCCTTCGGCAAAGAGCTGTTCGGCCGCCTCGACAAGCGCTCTTCGGGTGGGCAGTGGAGATCTCGGCATGTGAGTTCGTCCCGGCTGGTGTTCCCGCCGGCGCTGACCATGGCCGAACGGGTGCTTCTCGGGCATTCGAACACACCGCCGGACATCCGGTGTCATCGGGGAACCTCACCCAGCAGAAACCGTGAGATTCGCCAGAAGTGGCCGCAACGGGCCGGTTGCGCGAGGCTGACCGGTCGATGGACAGCCGAGATATCCGCCCACCCGTCGTGTTGATCCACGGCTTCGCCACCTCCACGGAACGGACTTGGCGCGAGCCTGGATGGTTCGAGCTGCTCAACGATGCTGGCCGCCGAGCCATCGGAGTCGACCTCCTCGGTCACGGAGATGCGCCCAAGCCCACCTCACCCAGCGACTATCTCGACATCGCCGGTCCTGTCATCGAACAGATGCCCGACGGTCCCGTCGACATCATCGGCTATTCACTTGGGGCTCGAACAGCAATCGAGATCGCCCTGGCCGACCCGACACGCGTACGCAAGATGGTGTTGGCCGGAGTGGGAAGAAACGTGATGGCCGGTCCCTCAGATGGTTCGGATCAAGCCGAGGAGATGGCGGCCCACATAGTGCAGCGCTTCGATGCCCTCATTGCCACAGCCGGCAACGACGGCCCATCTCTACGAGCGTGCATGTCGGTGGAAAGGACCCCATTCACCCCGGACATGCTCAGCGAACTGAGCGCTCCGTGTCTGGTGATCATGGGCGATGAAGACTTCGCCGGCCCGCCCGAACCATTGGCCGATGCCCTGCCCAACGCCACGGTCAAGACCCTGCCGGGAGTCGACCACTTCGGGCTACCAAAGCAGTTCTCCTTCATCGACGCCGCCCTCGAGTTCATCGACGCGGTGCCCGACTGGGGCTGACCAGGCCTGGCTGGGCCTGACTCAGAGATTGACGAGTGCGGCGCCGGCTTCTTGGGCGGCCTCTACGGTGCGGTCGTGGCAGGTGAAGATGATGACCTGCCTGCGCTGCGCGGCGTCGGCCAACAAGCGGAGCGCCCCGACCGCCCGATCGTCGTCGAGATGGATCAAGGGGTCGTCGCAGAGCAGAGGCATGTCGACTGGTCGCCTCTCGCCGTCGTGGTCGGCCATGGCCAGCCGTAGCGACAGGTAGAGCAGGGCGCGGGCCCCGGTCGACAACATCTGTACCGGCAGGTCGGTGCTGCCGCTGAGCCTCACCTGCAAGAGCGGGCCGGCCCCACCCGAAGGCTTCACCGCCACATCAGACCATTCGCCGGCAACCCTTGATGCCAGATTGGCCGTGCGCTTGATCACATCGGGCTGGTGCTTACGTTCGAACTCCTCGGCGACCTGCCTCGCGATGACCGCAGCAAGGACATTGGCGGCCGACTCGAGTGCCAGCTCTTCCTGCAACTCAGCCAGGGATCCCTGATCGGTTCGGAGGTCGGCGATCACCGACTCGTCGGCCAGATCGCTGATCTCTTCCGCACGCAGCCTCAACTCTCCGGCAACCTCCTTGCTCTCTGCTGTGGTCGACTCGGTGTCGACCGTGAGCTGAGACAGGCGGGCGGAGACATCCTCGGGCCCGGAGAGCTCGGCCACGAGAGCGGTGAGCTCGGGGTCGTCGTCCAGGAAGGTATTGAGGGTTCTCTGCGCCTGATCGATCTTGGTCTGTGCGTCGGCCCTCACCCCACTCAGTTGGGCCATCTCGGTGGCCTGCTCGCCCACCCATTCGAGGCTTCGGTCGTCGATCTCATCGACAACCGGGGAAGTCAGCTCCGTCCAGTCACCGCGAGCGAGCTCAACACGCCCCTCCGCATCGTCGACTCCGCGCATCGCTACCGCAGCTTCGAGGTAGGCCCCCGAGACTTCGATCGCCGCTTCGGGGGCAACCCCTTCCGGCAGCCCCGCGCCCACGAATAGCTGATCAAGAATGGTGAGACAGCCATTGCTCTCTTCGACCGAGGCGCTGAGCTGCTCGTCGGCGCGGGCCACGGCCAACCCATTGGTGGTCAGTTTGGTGAGCAGCGACCGGGCGCCGATCAGGTCGGTGAGAGAGCGGTCGATCAGGTGGGGGTCGGAGGGCAGACCGAGCCCGAGATCACCCACCAGATCAGACAGGGCGGCCCGATGACGTGACAAGGACTCTCGAGTCTCGAAGCAGTGCCGCTCCGCGGCCTCCACCCCGGCCTTGGCCAAAGCGAGAGACTCGGTGTGGGTCTGGTACTTCTGTGCTGCCTGTTCGATCACCGGACTATCGACCAGTTCGCCTGGGGCGCCGCCACGGCTCCAGAATGCGATCACTCCTGCTACGACGAGGGAACCGATCGCGAGTGGCCACTCACCCAACACTCCGGCAGCTACGGCAAGTACCGCCACCAGGATCGCCGGAACGAATCGACCGGTGGACGACCATCTCGTACGACCGACCGACGGTTGCGTCATCCACTCGACAGGTTCGGATCCCTGCCCCATCTTGAGCCACTCGTCTCGGGCCGAGGCCATCGCAGACTCGGCACCTGCCAGATCAACCCGGGCTGCTCCGGCCGAAGCTTCGGCCGCATCAATCGACTTCTCGTCGTCACGGCACTCTTGGGAAGCTCCCAGGATCGCCAGCCGGGCATGGTCGTCGAGCAGGGCTGCTTCGAGAGTGGCCCGATCGACCCCGATCGTCGCCAACGAATCGGTTAGCAATCTCTCGAGATCGCGGCTGTCGGCCCGCAGTTTCTCGACAGCAGCCGTCGCCTCGGCGACCCTTTCGCGAGAGTGTCCGATGTCGTTGACGGCGGTGTGAATTCCGGTGATGTCGGCGGCGGTGAGCGACAGTGAGGCGACCCGTTGGCGAACCGCCGATGGATCGCCCGGGTCGAGTCGTGTCAACTGCTGACCAAAGTCGCTGGTGAGCTGGGTCAACTCGCTCTGGGTCGATCGCAGCATCTTGAGAACAGACTCGAAGCGAGGCATGTCGGCAACCACCTCAGCCCAACCATCGGGTAGGGGGTCGAGGCGGCTCAAACCCCGCTCAGCGGTAGCCAGCGCTTCGGCCTGGGCCAGTACCTTCAGCGAGGTCTCGAGTTGGGCGTGTCGTGTAGCAGATCGGCTCAGCTCTGCCTGGACAGACTTGAGTTGTTCCTCGAGTTGCCCATGCCGGTCAATGAGATTCGAGTGAGTCTCGATATTGCGCAGCGCCTCATCGAGGTTGACCCCAACCCCGTCGAGTTCACGTTGCAACGTGATCACCGACACGTGGCCGGCGGCCTGCCCGGTAGCCAACCTCTTGGCGGCCGTCTCGAATCGGTCGGCGGCGCTCCAAGGGTCGGCGGAGCCACCCAACGCTCCGAGACCGACCTTGAGAAGCTGATCCAGCACGTCGTCGCCTTCGTGGAGTTCCTGACCCCAGAGGCGGTAGATGCCTGAAAACACCTGGTCGTCAATCCCGCCGAGACCTCGTCGCCATTGCTCGAGATCAAGTTCAGTGCCGCTGGTGAAGGTTTGCGGACTCTTCGTTGAGACTCCGGTCTTGTTGAGCCTGAAGGAGGCGTCGACGCTGAACGGGTCGGAGTCGATCGCGCCGGTGAGAGATCCTCGTAGCTCATCGCCGGCCAGCCCGAATCGTGGGGCCGACTTCGACCCCTCGGTGGGCCCGACCAGGAGCCAAGCCATCAGCTCCGACAGGGTCGATTTTCCGGCTTCGTTGGCGCCGTGGATCACCACGAGGCCCGGGCTGGGGATATCGAGACGGGTGTCGCGAAGGCCACCGAAGTTGGCGGCATTCACCGAGCTGATCGAGAGTCTCTTGCTCATGTCGGCCCCTCTTCGGCCATGAGCGAATCGACCAGCAAGCGTTCGGCCCTTGCCAGGAGATCTCGCGATGCTGCGGAATCATTGGCGGCAGCGGTTTCCCCAAGGAGCTTCGCCACCCGGTTGTCGAGCTGAGGGTCGACATGGTCGGTGATCCATGCCGTGAGGTCGTCGTCGGTGCCGGAACCGATCGAATCGATCCTCTCCAAGACTTCGGAAAGAAGATTGCCCCGGCCGAGAAGCTGATCTCGATCGATCTCGGGCAGGGTGTCGACCCGCACACGAAGAACCTCTCCGAGATCAAGCCGGCCGCCGAGCGCTTCCCGGCAGAGTTCCAACAGGTCGTCGCTCTGATTCGTGAGCTGGGAATGGATGCTGGTGCGCCCGGTGAGATCGACCGCCAAGAGCACCGGTCGACCGGCGGCAGCACTGTCGGCTGCAATCGCCGACTCACGTACGGCCTCGACAACTGAGTCGATGTCGGTGGCGCTCGAAACGTCGACTTCGGGCCGGGCAAAACGAATGGTGTCGCATGCCACGAACTCGGGAACTCCGATGCCTCCGGATTCGAAGGGGACTCTCAGCAGACCCTTCTCTCCGCACTCGGCCGGCTTGGTGCTACGGCCCTGGAGGTTGCCCGGGTAGGCCCACCAGCGACCGGGGCCCATGGCCTCGATGGTTCGTGAATGCACGTGGCCCAGAGCCCAGTAGTCGACGGGCGAGGACGAGAGATCATCCACCGAACACGGTGCGTATGGGTCGTGGCCGCGGGTGCCTTCGACGTTGGCGTGAACCACACCAACCAACGGTCGGCCCTGCTCGGCGGGCAACTGGGCGAAACGCCGGACCAGATTGTCGGGCTCGGCTGTCGTGGCGAAGCTCACTCCGGCTATCGCCACGTCGCCGAAGTCGGACACCTCGACCGATCGAACTTGGGGATCTCCGGAATCGAAGACAACGACGTTGTCGGGGATCTCAGCGGCCTGACGGAACCGATTGACCACCGGATCGTGGTTTCCGTGAACCACGAAGACCGGCACCGGAGCCGGGGCCTCCTCTCGGAGACGGCGCAGGCCACGCACGAACCTCAACTGTGAGGCCACCTCGCGTTCGGCCTGGTCGTAGATATCTCCGGACAGGACGACAAACGCCGCCTCGGATTCGAGAACCTCGTCGATCAGCTTGTCGAACGCGCCGGAGGCCAGCGCTCGAAGTTCCCGCGACCGCTCGGCTCGTTGCTCGGCCGTTCCTCCGAGACGTCCTCCCAGCGAGGCCAACGGCGCGCCCATGTGGAGGTCGGCGGCGTGGACGAAGCATGGTGATCGTTCGGTCATCGGTTCGGCCTGTCGGTGTACGGACGCGAGACATTGTCGCCCAAAGGTGTGACAGGGAACGTGACGGCTTCCATTCGGCGTTCAGCCACCGGCGACCCCGAGCCGAGTCAGCAGCAACCGAAGGGCATCGCGCTCGGCCCGCCACGGTGGATGGTTGCCATCGCGCACGAACTGTCGGACCCTCGCTAGGTCTCCAGTGAGCTCGGCTCCGGCCACGAGTCGGCCGTCGCGCCGGAGCCCCAAGACAACGGATTGAGAGGCCGCCACGGAGTCGCAGTAGTCGGCCATGCAGTTGTCGAGCTGCCGGCCCCACCCCCGAAGCTCATGTCGGGTTCGCGGCAGGGCTATCGAGTAGAGGCCAAAACTGGCGCCGTGGAGTCGCAGCACTCGCTCTGGATACTGAAACTCCTCACCAACGTCGACCACAGCGGCCGGTCCTGGTTGGTAGAGCGGTTCTACCGGCAGATCGATGCCACGGTCGGCGTGGTAGGCGGCTGCTCTCACCTCCCGTGGAGGGGGCGGGACCTCCATCTCGGTGACCACGAGATCGGCGATGTCGCTCTCGAGGTCGTCGATCCGACGGGGAAGCCGACGGTCGTTGCTGGAGAACAGCATCGGGACATGAACCACGAGGTAGATGAGCCGGCCTGGACCCGGCAGTGAGCCAAGGGCCTCCGCGGCCAGGGTCGCCGACAGGTCGGGCCCAAACAGTCGGAATCCGCGGCGAAGCGCTTCGAGTTGGTCGGTATCGGGCCAATGCTGAGGAGCGTGATCAGCCGAATCGGCCAGCAGCACGTTGGCGATCAGATCAGCCGAGCTCTGTTCGGGGAGCGACATGGCCAGAGCCAGCGGCATCAGCGATATCAAGGCGTGTTGGGCAGGCTCCGAGTCTCCGCCTAGAAAGCTGGCGGGTAGCGCCCTGACGACCCTTCGGCTGGCACTTCGGCCGAACGCGGCTCGGGCGGCGGCCCTCGCATCAGGAGCGGACAGAACCGGCTCGGCCCATCGAGGCACGTAGGGAGGTGGGGTCGCACCGCGTGCTGCGGCAAGGCCGATGATGGGGAATCCGAGTGATGCGATCAGCGGCGCCAGTTCTTCGCCCGCCGGATTCGCCGGCTCGAATCCCCAGTCGACGGCCTTGTCTTCGAGTCGCCTGGCGAGTGCACGCTCCCAGGCGTTGCCGTCGCGCCGGTTGCGTCCGGCCAGACCCCGGAGCAGATGCACGATCGTGTCGGGCTGAACGGTCACGTCGATCGTTCGTTGGCCGTCGAGCAATTCGAGACCGGTCGTCACTCGGTGTTGCTGATGTCGGAACGACGCGACCCGCCGACCCCCGACCATCACCGCTGGTCGCTCAGGGTCGGATTCGTCCCATTCCAGATCGTCGACAAGTCGTTCCAATGCTGCGATGCCTCCAGCCAATTCCTGTGCCAACGAGCACTTCAACCGCGCCGCCTTCGACCATACATACGTTCGGCCGACCCGTCGACCCCTGGGGTACGTTATTGCGGTGGATTCTCATGAATTGTCACCCGCGACCCGGCTCCGCATCGTCAGCCGGGTGAGCCAACCCGACTTTCTCGACCTGCCCTGGCAGGAACCGCTGATCGATTGGACCCATCCCCGGATGGCCACGGTGACCCGGGGGATCTCGCGCCACACGGTGAGGTTCGTGCGCTACGACGAGTGCATCTTCGCTCTGAAGGAGACGGAGGATCGTCCCGCCGATCGCGAGTATCGGATGCTCACGCTTCTCCACGACGATTTCGGGCTACCAACCGTGCGTCCCGTTGCCGTCGTGAAAGGTCGAATGACAGGCCCGGCATCGAGTGACTCTCCGGATGTAGCGCCGGGCTCTCCGCTCGGGGCAGTGCTCATCACCCGGTACCTCGATTTCTCACTGCCCTACCGGTACCTGTTCGGGAGCGAAGAGTCGGAGCACTATCGCCAGAGGCTTCTCGATGCCCTGGTCGTGTTGCTGGTTCGTCTCCATCTTCACGGAGTGGTGTGGGGAGATTGCTCGCTGTCCAACACCCTGTTTCGTCGCGATGCCGGTTCCCTTGCCGCCTATCTGGTCGACGCCGAGACCAGCGAGAGTCGCCCCTCCCTGAGCGAAGAGCTGCGTCTTCACGACCTCGAGGTCGGATGCACGAACATCGCCGGCGGCCTACTCGACCTTCAGGCCGAGGGGCGGCTGCCGGTCGAGGTCGACCCGTGGACCGTGATCGATTCGATTCGCACCCGCTACGGGCAGCTCTGGTCGGAGCTCACCCGGGTCGAGGAGTTCGATCCCTCGGAACGGTTCCGCATCGACCGTCGAATCGCTCGGGTCAACGAGCTCGGTTTCGACATCGGTGAGATGGCCATCGAACGTTCAGCCGACGGTTCCCGTCTGTGGATCAAGCCGGTTGTGGTCGAGGAGGGTCACCACCATCGGCTGCTGTTGCGGCTCACCGGGCTGTCAGTTCAGGAGAATCAGGCCCGTCGATTGCTTGGGGCCATGACTTCATTCGGAGCCTGGCTCGAGGCCACCGAGGGGCGGCGACAGCCCACGGGCGTGCGGGCCTACCGCTGGTTGTCCGAGCGCTATGAACCGTTGCTCGAGTTGGTCCCCGACGATCTCGCCGATCGCCTCGAGCCGGCTGAGCTCTACATCCGTTATCTCGACTATCGAGCTGATGCTCACGCCGACGCCGGTCACGACATCGACGAGCAGGTGTCGCGGGATGCGTTCCTCGAGTCGGTGTTGGCCCAGCTTCCCAGGGAACGGCACATCTCCGACGACTAGGGCTAGGCGCAGAGCCCGGCTGGCCAAGGCCTACTTGGCTGGCTCGGGCCGGATCATGCCTACTTCTTGGCGGCTTCGTAGTAGGGGTTGTCGCCTGAGGAATGGTCGGTGACGTCGACGACGTTCTTGATCTCGGGGACCATTTCGAGGATGGCCACCTCAATCCCTTGGCTGAGCGTGACCGAGGCCATCCCACATCCCTGGCAGCCACCACCGAGGTGCAGATAGACGGTGTCGCCCTCGACTCCGACGAGCTGAACCACTCCGCCGTGACTGGCAATCGCAGGATTGATGCGCTGCTCGAGCACCTGGGTGACCCGCTCGGGGACGTCGCCCGAGAGCTCGATATCGCTCTGGGGAATGTCGGGCGACGGCGAGTTGGGATTGTCGAATACGAAACCCTCTTCGAGAAGGTTGCGGTTGCGATCAAGAGTGGCTCCGCCGATCTTGTCGGCGTCGGCCTTCTGCAACACCACCGTCAGATCGCCGTTGCTCTCCACGACGTGTTCGGGACCGGACTCATCGGTGGCTTGAAACCACATGTCGTAGGCGTAGCTCGGTCCTCGTGTTCCGGCTATTACCAGCCACAACGCCAAGCTCTCGCCGCCGGGTTCGCCGGCGAGCATTTCGAGGAGCTTGGCCTGGGCCTTGTCGCTGACCGTGACGAGGTTGGTGGGGGCGTCGGTATCGGACATGGAATGTTCCTGGGTCGTGATCCGGGTCGGGGTTGCGTTGGCGAAGCTGGCGGCTACGGGCACGATAGGACGATGGCGAAGGTTCTGCTCCTACTCCCGGCCGGCACCTACCGCACCTCCGACTTCATGGATGCCGCCGGGTCGCTCGACCTCGACGTGGTGGTGGTCACCGACGCTCCGGCCTCTCCCATGGCCGACGGCGACACTGTGATCGAGGTCGACTTCTCGCAGCCGCGCGTCGCCGCTGGCAAGATCCTGTCGGCCCTGGGTGAGAATCCGGAAGTCGCCGCGGTGGTGGCCGTCGACGATGTCGGCGTGCTCACAGCCTCGTTCACTCGTCAACTGTTGGGGCTTCCTGGCAACTCTCCGGAGGCCGTCGCCATCACCCGCGACAAGGCCACCATGCGGGTCCGACTGGCCGAAGCCGGGGTCCGCCAGCCCAAATTCAGGATTGTTGGTCAGGGTCCAGGTCCAGGTCCGCGAACCGGCGGCGAAGGTGGCGGCAAGAACTCAGAGCTTCTGGTGGCGGCGCGGTCGGTCGGCTACCCGTGCGTGGTGAAGCCGGTTGGGTTGTCGGGCAGCCGCGGTGTGATCCGGGTCGACAATCCCGAAGAGCTCACCGACGCGGCCGACCGAGCCAGAGCCGTCGCCGCCACGGCCGAAGCTGCCGCCGGCGGGACTGGCGGGACCAGCGAGACCAGCACGAACGGGTCCGACTCGGTGCTGGTGGTCGAGAGCTATGTGGAGGGCGCCGAGGTCGCGGTCGAGGGGATGGTCGACAGCGGTGTCTTCACCCCGCTGGCGGTGTTCGACAAGCCGGACGCGTCCAGCGGCCCCTACTTCGAGGAGACCTATTACGTGACTCCGTCCCAGATGGGGTCCGACCTGATCGACGAGATCAACCGGTCGGTCGCTGCGGCGACATCGTCGATCGGCATCGTCGAAGGTCCGGTTCACGCCGAGGCAAGGGTCGATGCCGACGGCAACATCTGGATTCTCGAACTGGCCGCCCGATCGATCGGCGGACTGTGCTCACGGTCGTTGCGGTTCGGACTCGGGGTGAGCCTCGAGACCCTGATCCTTCGTCACGCCCTTCACATGCCGTCGAGTGACCTGACCCGTGAGTCGGCAGCCTCGGGGGTGTTGATGTTGCCGATACCGGCCGAGGGGATACTCGAGTCGGTCGACGGCCAGGACGACGCCAGGAGCGTCTTCGGCATCCAGAGCCTCGAGATCACGATCCCTCCCGGCCGCATGGTGCGTCCGTTGCCCGACGGTGATCGATATCTCGGGTTCATGTTCGCCCGAGGTGCCTCCCCCGAAGCGGTCGAGTCGACGTTGCGTGAGGCCCACAGTCGCCTCAATGTGGTGATCAGCCCGGTCCCGACCCCGTCCTGAGGCCGTAGGATCAGGTCCGCACAACGCAGGGGCCGCTAGCTCATCTGGTAGAGCAGGGGACTTTTAATCCCAAGGTGCCGGGTTCGAGCCCCGGGCGGCCTACCCCAGATACACATGGCCAGCGAGACCGACCGAGTCACGGATTCGAACCTCCACGCCTTTCACAACACCCGAGGCGAATTCACCGGCCTCACCTGGGAAGACCTCGACGGCGAATTCATCGAAGGCACCCCCCAAGACCGAACGGTCAACCCGGGTCGCTCCCCGGGCTGGAATGTGGCGAAGTGAATACGGCCATCACCCAGCTCTGGGCCACATGTGTCAGAGGGGTTAGTGTCGGCGATGGCCAAGGCGCTTGCGTTCCTGCTTGCTATCAGCTTCGTCGCGACAGGCTGCTCAGACGCACCGGACCGTGAAGGCGCAGCCTCGGCGGCCTCGCCGGCGAACGAAGCGCAGGACGATCTGTGTGAAGCTCCCGACCTCGATGGCGTATCTCTGAACAATGACGATGGCGCCGGTGGAGTGAGCGCCATCTCCTTCGCAATCGTCAACGTATCCAGCTCAACTTGTGAGTTTGTTCTCTCGACGGCCAGCATCCTCACACGAACAGGCGATCTCAGAGAGCTGAACATAAGTGGAGAAGGCGGCCATTTCCCGCTCCATCAACTGGACCCGGTGATCGCTGCGGGCGAGAGGCTGTTGGGTCGTCTTGAGTACGTGGTGGACTGCCCCGGGGGCAGCCTGAGTCTTGAAGCGGTCGCGGTAGCCCTTGTCCTTGGCATCGGGGAGCGCTTCATCGTGCTAACGCTGCCGGACATCGAATCCTGCACCCCGGGGGTCGTTGTGGCTGGCGCTGTCCCGCCCGGCAGCCCCGAAACAGACTGAACGTCGATACGGCCCGACTCGTGCCGTGTGGAACACTGGCGCCATGGGGTGGGTGAGGTCGGCCATAGGTTGGGGACTTGCCATGGTGGTTGTCGGGGCGATCCTGGGCGCGATCCAGCCGATAGATGATCTCCCGTTGTTGTTGCTTACCATGGCGACCATTGGCGCCGCCTTGGGCCTTGTCTTCCACCAAAGTCATCGAGCCGAGACTCGCGAGGACATTGCTCTGGAAGCGGCGCTCCTCGACCCAGAATCCACCGATCAAGCATCCGAGTGGCTGCGGCAGCTCCACGCCGGTCATCGTGTGAAGATCCGATGGGCCTTCGCGACGTTCACCCCAGAGGGGATCGAATGGGCGGGCCTTCGGAAGAGTTCGGTCCGTTGGCAGGACGTCGAATCGGCGCGGACATGGACCATGTCGTCTGGGGGTCGCCGCTCGGCGCGCATGGTCCGCCTACGCGTCAACGGCAAGGATCTCGTGATCTCGTGCAGGAAACGCAACTTTGATGATGTCCTCGCAACGTGTTCAGCGATGATGCGCGCTGCCACGACCGACGGGCCACATCAGGACAGATTCGGCCACAACGACTGACGATCTGCGCCCCTTCTTTCGTCAGCGCTCACAAATCCTGGCGGTGGCTGTGATCTTCTGCGTACTCATCATCTCGGTGTCGGCAATCGACCGGGACTGGAGAGTCTTTCTCGCTGGGTCGGTAGTGGCCCTGATTATTGGAACCGAGGCCTTAAGGGCACATCGGCGGTCGTGACATGGGAGGCGGTGTGTGAAACTCAAGCTCATGACCGCACGTTCAGACGGCGCCACACCGCCGCTTATGCCACCGTGTCCGCGACCGATCCGGGTATTCCTGCTTGCGGTTCCCTCTGCCGTTGAACTAGCCGACGCCGTGTCGCGAAGCATCGGGTTTCGCTCTGCAGCGGGAATGACGCTGAGACAGCACCTGGACTCCGCAGGAAGCGTGCTGCAGATATGGCGGTCCTACACCGATGAAGAGGACTGGCCCGCGGTCGGTGTCAGTCTTGATTCCGATGTGAGCGACGAAGACCGTAGCTGGACGGAGGATCTGCTCACAGCGGTAGCTCGAGCACACCCAGAGGCAGTTCTCCCGACGGTGGACGACGTCGTGGCCATCGCAGAGGTGGCGTACCGCAGCGTTCCTCGCGGTGAGGACCAGCTCTGGACTGGTCTGCTCTTCGGCGGAGTTGCACGCCTCTTGGTCGACCGTTGGGGTGGCATTCTCGAACAGGATCGCGGTGGCTGGCACGTGTTCACCACCGAGCTGGGATGGATCAGCCTCTAGTCAGCCGAAGAGGTCCAGTCAACAGCTGGACATCGAACAAGATCTCCGTCTACGCCGGTGGACTGAGGGCTCTTCGCGTTACCCCTAGCCGTCAACGTCTAGTTTCTCGCATAGGCGGATCGTGAAGCAGCGGGTCTTGCCGGTAACCCTCCGCGCTCTACTGAGCGGAGCTAGCAGGCGAGGCGCCCGCGACTCGCACCCGGATCTCTTCACCGACCTGGGTGTGCTCGAGGTCCACCGTGGCGCGTCGGTGTTCGAGCCATCGGTCTGTGAGACGGCCATATACGCGCATCTCGAGAACAAGGAAATCCCCGGCCGAGATCGCCTCAAGGAAAGCTTCAGGATCAAACTCCTGAAGGTGACCGTCGCCCTGCAGGACGGTCAGTGGAGGGTGGAAATGCCATGGCATCCCCGCAAAGCCGACGATCTCGTCGCCCTCATCGGAGTTGAGGAACCAAAGCACGAGGCCATCGGGTAGTTCCACGTCGAGCCGACCCGGGTTCGAGATCTCCGCCCTGAACCCGTTCGACACCGCGATCTCTTGCAAACCATGGAGATCGAGTGTCACAAGAGCGAAGGTACCTCAGTCCGAGTTTGGCCCGCCAGCAGAGCATCGGCTTCGAGGTCGGCGCGAAAGCATGGACTTCGCGAAGTGTGTGACCCAGATCCGATGTCCAGGGATGGGCCCTACGCAGCGTGGCCTTCGTGCCCGAGTACGACGCCGCACTTTGTCTCAGACGCGTCACGTAACACTTGCCAGGCGGCTAGCTGCTCGGGCGACCAGGGCTCGTTCGTCACTCCGAGTATCGCCCGATCGAGCTGCCAGGTTGCGTCCTCGATCTGCTGGTCGATGAGATCGTGGCTGTCGCGCACCGAGTTGCAGATGTCGCCCATGAGCTGCCGCCATCCGATCGCGAGGATGTCTTGGGTTCGATAGCTCCCGGTCAAGGCGTCAGCGAGCGACTGATTCACCCGGTGGAGCTCTTCTATCAGTTCGCAACTCGTCGCCGACTCCACAGCGTTGATCGGGTTCGTGTTGCCCCGGGTGAGGTAGCCAACGGCGAACGATGTTGCCATCAGGAGCAGCAAGGTTACTGCCATCACGATGCGCGCTTTTCCCCGGTCGTCATCGAGATCCAGTATTGCACCTGGTCCCATCCCGCCGACGTCTCGACACCGAACAAGCCCACCGTTCGCGCCGCCTGTCGGCCTAGACGGAGGGCTGTTCGCGCTACCCGTGACCGTCGACGGACCGAGGCCCGCTGGCGGCGCGGCTAGCATTGGTTCTATGGCTCAGTTCACATGGGGCGACGCTGTCGTCGTGCGATCAGACGCACCGGACCGGTGGCAGCCAGGTGAGCCCGGATCGATCTGCGGGATCAGGTGGGTCTCTGACATGCAGGTCGCACAGGATCGTTTCGGAGTTGCCGTGGCCTGTTTCCACGCCTACATCGTCGAATACGGTGATGGCCAGGCCCAGGAGATCCCGGAGCAGTTCTTGACTGCTTCGCCCGAAGCAGGTGGGTGACCCAACACATACATAGGTCCCGATTGAGCGAAGTGGGGCCTCGCTGTTGCTGGGCAACTTCCTGGTCGAGTTCATGACCAATCCGTGACCACTACGGGCCGCCAACCCACCTAACCCCACGTCACAGACACACCCGGTTTCCGGTCCAGCAAAGAAACCCGGTCGATCCACGCCACCCCAGAAACCGGTCGAAACGGCCTCTCAAGGTGGTAGCACGGGTTCGATACCGGCGTCCGAAGCGGGTCGCTGCTACAGCACCAAGAACAGGCCCAGCGATATGGGAAGCAGACTGACCAGCGCGGTCAGTGCATACATCCATGGCTTCGGCTCAATGTCGATCCAGCGCATTGGCGCGTCCCATAGTCGGAAGCGCCAAGCGGTCAGGCTGTACGTGAGCATGATCAGCCCGAAAATTATCATGTCCATGCGTGTCAACAGCCCCCATCAAGCCGTACCGATCCCGAAGAATATCAGGAGCCATTTCGTGACCGCTCCGGGCATCCGGTCCACGCCGCCCCGGTCGGCTGAATCCTCACACAGTTCTCACGTGTCAGGAGAAGGGACGCACCGGGTAAAGGAATCGTCGTGTGCTGTGGCAGCATCTCCGAATGGACGACCTCGGCATCCGGCCCGGCGACATCTACGAGGACTGTTTCTTCCACCCAGTTCTGTGTATGACGATCGATGTCGCTGAGGATGAGATCACTGGCATCTCCTTGATCGACGGGAGCCAGCCGCGAACCTGCTCCCTCAAACACTGTGGCGTCGTCAAGCTCGCCCTCGACGACGCTGTAGCGATCAAGGCTGACCTCGAGGCCTACGTTGAGAGAAGGCTCGCCGAGATGGGGTGAGGCGAGTGTCCCCGAAGTGCCGGTCGGGGACACCCCGTAAGGACGAGCGATAACCCGCCACGACGGTCATCCGATCACACACAATCTCAAGCGCGGCCCAGCAGCGTGACCATTGAGCGGGAGACGTACCAGCCATTATTGTTGGCAGCGATGCCCACTGATGTCCACGAGATCACCATCGTCGAGAGCTCGCATGGATCAGCACGGTGGAAGTGCTCGTGCGGCCAGGGCAGCGGCGGGCGCTGGTGTCGCTCACCTGAAGAAGCACTTAAAGCCGCCGAGCGACACGTGGCCCGAGCGACCAACAGCACAGCCCCGTGACATTCGAAGGTCGCTTGTCGCGAATCCCGAGTGAACTTCCACTCGCGTAATGCGGGCGGCACTGAGGTGCGGGATAGTGGGCGATGGACAAGGAGACAATGCGTTCCGGCTGGATGCGCGATGAAGCCACCCTGGCGGAGATTGGTGAGGAGTTGGCACGCCAGCCGACAGTGGTGAGTGTCCGAATTCCCCGCGAGCTGGCCGATGCCGCAGTCACTGCGTGGCAGCGGGAAGAGAACGACGACAACTTCGATCTCGGCCTCGAGACATGCGAGCAGCGCATCATCCGGCATCGAGCAGGCGCACTGGCTCTGATCGGTGCGGCAATCGAAGGTTGCGGCAGCACTGATGGCGACGTCGTCGCAGTGGGCCTTGACGCATGGTTCATCGGGGACGCTCTCAACGCCGCTGATGACCGAGGACTCATCGGTCCACCCAACGCCAGCAAGGCCGACTAAGTCGCTGAACAACTTCCCGCGAGTAGTCACGGCTCAGCCAACCCGAGCCTCGCCTCACTCCGACCCAAGTGCGGCACACGATGTTCGCGGAGCCGAACTTCGCTCGAGCCCGCTGGCTCTGGCCGGACCGCTCTGGTCGCCCTCTCGGGTTGGAAGCACGGGTTCGGCAACGGAGCCCGGAGCGGCGTTACATGTGATCGGCCTCCGCGGAGAATGTCTGCGGGACGCTCTCGTTCTCACACGCCTCTCACACGGCACCCGAAGCGCCAGAATCCGGCGGTGTCGAAAACCCCACAATTTTGACGTTTTCGCCCCTCTTCGACCCCCGTCGTACACCCTAGGACCGGACTCTTAGTCCCAAGGTGCCGGGTTCGAGCCCCGGGCGGCCTACCCCAGATACACATGGCCAGCGCCGAGTCCAATGGTGTGCAGTCGCTGGCCCTCTTCTCGGCGCAGTGGTAGACCCTTCGTCTCACGACGGAACTCATGCCCCGTCGGCCTCACCGCAACAGATTCTCCCAAGCGCGCAGGCCGACAACCACACCGACAACCAGTAGACCGACTGCTGCTTGATCATCTAGCTGATCCCCTTCACTGCGAGAAGGACACAGATGCCCACACACATGTTCCGGTTCGTCTGCGGAGTGAACACCGGCCTACAGACCGATCTTGACCTCGTTCCAACCTCTCACCGGGAGCAGCAACGAGCACTCGTTGAGCGGATTTCTCTCGACGGCTGGGAGGCAATGGTTCCCGAGCTCTACGCAGATCAACCCACAGACAGCCGGCCGCCAGAACGCGACCAAGCAAGACTTCGTCGATGGACAAACGAGTCGATCGGTATCACCCGGTTGCCTGTCGGTCTCGCTCGCCTTGTCGAGTCAGAGCCAGCGCCCAGTCACGAGACAGGCCCCCTTCCTGTCGGTTGGGCCCTGGCATCGAGGTCGGCGACGATCTGGCCAAACGGAGTAGCCGTCGTGGACATTGAGTTTCACAAGAACGGCCACGGGGGTCTGGACGTTGCTGAGCTGAGTGCTGACTGGGACGGCTACTGGGATGGCCTCAGCCAGGAAGTCATTTCCATCGCCAGAGATACGGCCGATGCACTCGCCGTGGCGACGGGAACCGCTGTCAGTGATCAATATCGAGGGGTCGACGAGGATTCCGCAATCAGCAGACACCGAATGTGGGTTGTTGACGCCCAGCCAACCGAAGACTTGCTTACCGATGTCCGTGAGAACCTGGTGCTGATCGGCCGCGACACCGAGTTCGTTGACGTCGACGCCGACGAGGACTTCTTCTGCTTTCCAGGCAATGGTTTCTCGGTGGAGATCGGACTCCAGAATCAACAGGGAGAATCGGTCCTCGCCCCGGTGGCCCGCTACTACCAGTACTGGGTGATAACGACGACCATGACGGACGACAAACTGCACGGGGAGTTCGCCAGAATCAGCAATCTTGCTGCTCACGATGCGCTGCTCGAGGAGTTTGCTCTGGTACATCGTGTCAACACCACCCTGGAGGCGAAAGGCGAATCCTTGAAGGACTCTGCACGCGAGCAGTTCTTCGCACACCGAGACGTGCTCAACGCCATGTCGCCAAGACACCTGGCGGCGTGGCAAGGCTATGTACGCAGCTGGCGAATCCCAGAACTGGAGGATGACCTTCAGGAAAAGATCGTCGCAATCGAAGACATCGGTCATCGTCTTCGCGAAGAGATCGCGAACAACATCGCCGCCAAGACGACAGCCGTCGTCACGCTTCTCACCGCACTGACGCTCGTCAGCATCACAACAGGAGTGGCGGCCTTCGTGTGGACCGATGATCGGCTTGCAGTCGCGGCGCGAGTATGGCTGGTCGGGGTGTCAATACTCGCCGCGATCCTTCTGTTTGTCGTCAGTATCCGGCCGACGCTCGTCGAGGCCAAGACACGTCGACGGTTCTATGGAGCCAACTCCGATGAGTGACGACTCGACCCAGGTGAGTTGGACTCGCGAACGCCCACCCAGCCTGATCTCACCTAGACGAGACACATGCGGGTCCCGAGAGTCCTGAGGGGCCTGATGGACGGTCGGGCATCAGCCACGGTGTCTCGGCCATTCACGGCCGAGCGGCGCAGGCGTACGTTCGAGTCTCCCAACCAGCACCACCGAGGAGATCACCGAGATGCCACGTACCCCCTACGCCGTTCCGGGCACTGAAGCCGCCGGAGCCACACCCGTCTACGAAGGACTCAGCGCCCAGATGGGCATGGTCCCCAACGTTGTTCAGCTGCTCGGCCATTCCGCGCCGGCCGCCGCCGGACTCGCCGGCGTACTCGACACCTTGTTCAACCAGCTGACGGTCGACCCGAAGCTGCGAGAGCTGGCCTATCTCACGGTCGCCAAGACCAACGAATGCCCGTACTGCACCGGACACCACGCCATGTTCGCTCAGCAGACCGGCTGGTCGGACGACGAGATCGCCAAGATCGGGCCCGGCGCCTCCAACGACGCCACATTCGGTGCCCGCGAACAGGCCATCGCCCGTTTCGCCGAGGAGTCGACCCGCAACGTCACCGCCAGCGACGAGGCCATCAACGACCTCACCAGCCTGCTGTCGATCGCCGAGGTGGCCGACATCACCTTCACGGTCGCGGCCGCCAACCTGGTGCAACGAATCGGTAAGAACCTCGGCGCCGAACTCGAGTTCTGAGAACCGGGCTTCGAGAGACGCGAGATTCCTGAGATGGATCCGGCTGTTCGGAGGGTTGCCTACACATGGCTCACGTCGATTCAAGTGTCAACGTCTTGAGTTCCAGCGTCGACCTCCGACCAGCCGGTCCGCGTACCGATGTGCTGAGCGACGTGCTCAGATCGGTCCGCCTCGAGGGCACCCTCTACTTCGAGGCGCAACTCACACAGCCGTGGGGAATCCACATCACCAATAGCGGGATGTCGAACTTCCATCACGTCACTTCCGGCTCGTGCTGGGTGTCGACCGAGTCGGGGCAGATCTCGACTGAAAACACGGTTGGTAGCCGACCCGGCGAGAACGGATCGTGGATTCACCTCGGGCCGGGCGAGACGATCGTGTTCCCCCACGGCGCCGCTCACACGCTCAGCCACTCGCCCGGCGATCGCACCATCGAGGGCCAGGCCATGTTTCAACACATGGACGACGACCGTGTGGTCCGGTTGGGTGGCGACGGCCCC
>JAJCXW010000077.1 GCA_029263235.1 Acidimicrobiales bacterium | reverse complement strand
TCGCCACCGTCAGCAAGAGACACTCCCACAACGGCCCCATCGGGTAATTTCTCTTCGTGGATGTGCAGATCGAACCCCGGGAGTCGTCGACTCACGGGCAGGGCGTGTTCGCCATCAGCCCCATCGCCGAGGGAACCCTCATCGGAAACTACCGAGGAAGCCCCACAGCGGTCGACGGAACATACGTCCTGTGGATCGACGAGGGCACCGGCAAGGGCTTCGAGGGAATCGACGGAACCGGTGTCCTCCGTTTCCTGAACCACAGTCGCTCTCCCAACGCCTGGTTCGACGGGAGCGATCTCTACGCCCTCTGCGACATCGGCGCCGACGAGGAACTCTTCTTCGACTACGGCGACGACTGGGCCGACGTGCCCTGAGGTTCAACCACCGAACGCGAAGAGATGTGATACCGGCCCGGCCTTGCCGGGGGCGAAGGTCCAACCGGCCGAGTCGCTGATCCGAGATGTCGCGAACCGCTTGGCTTCGTGTGCCGACTCGATGGGACCCAACCCCCGGGCCAGAGATGCGGCAATCGCGGCCGCGAACGTGCAGCCGGACCCCCGCACGTTGTCGGTCGAGCTCCGCGCCGCCTGCAGAAGCGCCGTGGAACCGTCGGCGTTGACGATCACATCAACAGCGTCGCCGCCGGCCACGCCACCTCCGGTCACCACTACAAGTTCAGGACCCAGAGCGGCCAGACGGGGAGCCGCTGAGATCACATCATCGAGCTCGTGAAGATCTGCCCCCACCAGCAATGCGGCCTCGGCCAGATTCGGAGTGATGATACGCGCCACTGGAAACAGATCCCTGCGGTAGGCCTCTTCCACCTCGCTCGACACGATTCGGGTTCCTCGACCATCGACCATCACCGGATCGACGACCGGCGCGGCGAGTTCCCGGTTCGAGACTCGGCGGGCCAAATCGGTGACCACTATCGCCGAACCGAGAAGTCCGGTCTTGACCGCTGCGGGACGCACCTCATCGAGTATCCCGTCGAGCTGCTGCGCCACGAGATCGCTGTCGACCAGAGAAACGTTGTCGACAGAGTCGAGGTGTTGAGCCGTGACCGCAGAGATTGCCGACATTCCGTGCACTCCGAATGCCGCGAACGTAGTCAGATCGGCTGCCAGGCCCGCTCCACCGAGGGGGTCGTGGGCCGCAATAGTGAGTGCTATCGGAGGGGTCATTCCCGGATCCTGCCACAATACGGATATCGACAACGACGACCATGACTCGACACGTGGGCGACTTCTCGTCGCCACCCCCGCTCTTCGCGACCCGAATTTCGATCGCGCCGTCATTTTCGTGCTCGAACACGGGCCCGAGGGCGCGCTCGGGGTGGTCATCAATCGACCCAGTCGACTTCCTGTGGCCGGCACGATCGACGAATGGGTGGAGTTCACCGCCTCCCCCACGACCGTGTTCGTCGGAGGTCCTGTTTCTCCGTCGTCGGTGATCGCCCTGGCTGCCGTCGACAGCCCCAGCTCCGACTTCGACGACGAGTCGAGTTGGAACCGGATTGTCGGACGACTCGGCACCGTGGATCTCGAGGCAACACCGTCTGATGTGGAGGGGCTCGAGGCCGTCAGGATGTTCGCTGGCTATGCCGGCTGGGAGGCCGGGCAACTAGAAGCCGAGCTCGCTCTCGACTCATGGTACGTAGTCGACGTCGGGAATGAAGACCTCCACGACCCCAATCCCGAGGAACTTTGGTGGACCGTCCTGAGTCGGCAACCCGGCGAGCTCGGGCATCTGCGAAACTACCCAGAGGATCCTTGGGTCAACTGATCAACAAGGCGATCGTTGGCTGCTCATGAACTCAGGTCCCAGATCTCATCGAGCCGGTTGAACACGAGGTCGGCCACCCACGACGAAGCCGACCTGCTCAGGTGGACACCGTCGCTGACCCGAGCTTTGGTCGAAGTCCCGACGGGGCTATCCACTCTTATCGAAAAGCCGTCATCACCACCGAACATCTCCCAGATGTCGATCGATGTGACGAACTCTCTGGACTCGATCAAGGGAGCCGACAGGGAATTGAGGACCTCCATCGCTTCGTCGAGCCCCGAGTCGCGCATCGGTGGCTGGGTCACCCAGAACACGTGGCGATTGTCGGCCTCGAGTAGATCGAACGTGATCTCGAGTCGGTGCGACCATTCTGCCTCCCACTCCGGTGTGTCTCGAACGATTCGGTTGCCGTCGGAGTCGGCCATGTCCTGGTGATCGTTGGCTCCCATGAACAACAACACCGCCTCCGGATCGGAAGCCTCGATTATCGACAACAACTCGGCTGGCCAGTTGAAGTAGTCGGGGCGAGCCAGGCCGGTGGATATTCGGAACTTGACGTCGACAGCGAGCGGGCGGGACGACCCCTCCGTCGAGAGTGCCTGACCGAGAAACTCGAGTTGACTGTCGCCGGCCGCGAGCAAGCGCAGTGGATCAGCGTCGGTGGCGACGCGGATCGGATAGGGCGAGGTCGTGGTCGTGGTGGTGGTTGTCGCGTCGGGAACAGCCGCCGCCGTGGTGGTGGAGGGCGGGGGGCGCCGAGTCGTGGTGGTGGACGCCACCACGGCATCGATCGTGTCGACAGTCTGTCCGGCGCTTTCGCCGGTGCCCCGAATGGTCTGGATGAAGTCGTAGGGACGGTTGAGCGACAGGAAGTTGGCAGCTCGGTCGGCTCCCTCGGCCACGGTCAACTGACGGTCGCGCCAAGCTCCCAACGGTTGGCGTTCGGCGATCTCCACCAACTTGGCTGTTGTGAGTGATCCCGCCAAGGCCAGAGACAGCAGAGCAGCGATCACCACCGATCGGGAACTGGTCGTGCGTTCGCTGAGATCGAGTTCTCGGGCTTCACGAAACTGTTCGTCGGTCCAGGTCTTGGTCGATGCCGGACGCCGGGTGGCTCGCTCGAGGTTCTTGCTGTAGCGCACTACGAATCCCTCCCCGGCGCGAGAGATCGACTCGCTGTGGTCGTGGATCGGAGCGGGAGACAGGTCATGTCAGAACTGGAAGTAGATGAAGTCAGAGATGCCCTCTGGGCCGAGGGCCACCACGATCATCACCCACACCGCGAAGCCCAGGGCAACAACGTTGGGTGAGATGGTGGAGAACATGGCGGACCACTGGCGGGCCAGCATCGGCGGCACGAACTGAACGGCCAGAGACCCGATGATGACCGCTGCCACCAGGGGATTGAGTAGCTCGGGGGTGAGATTCCATCCGTGGAACAAGCCGGCGAAGACCTCACCGGCTCGGCTCAGAGACTCAGCGTTGAAAATGACCCAGCCCGCGCACACGAAGTGGAAGGTGACCAGGCGGCCCACCCACAACGACTTCACACCGAGAGGCGTGAACGGAACCGGCGAGGTCGGATCGTCGCGCCACGGCTCGATCGCTGCTCCGGAGTGAAGCTGCGCCAGCTCACGAATGCGCACGTCGGATGGCGTGAGCGGTCGATCGGGCTCGCCTCTCAGATCAGCGAGAATCCTCTCGCCGGCGAGACCGGCGCCGTGGTAGAGACCCCAGACAACGAAGGTTCCGCCGGCTCCGTGCCACAGCCCTCCCAGAGCCATGGTGATCAAGAGGTTGCGATGGGTCTGCCAGCTCCCGTTCCGATTCCCTCCGAGCGGGAAGTACAGATAGTCGCGTAGCCATCTCGACAGGGTCATGTGCCAGCGCCTCCAGAAGTCCTGGATGGACACCGCGGCGTAGGGTCGATCGAAGTTCTGCGGGAACCGGAAGCCGAGCAATAGTGCCAAGCCGATCGCCATGTCGGTGTATCCACTGAAGTCGGCGTAGAGCTGTATGGCGTAGCCGTAGATACCGGCAAGCAGATCGGCGCCGCCGTACTCGCCTGGGGTACCGAAGGCGTCGTCGACGATCGCCCGACCGAGGAAGTCGGCGATCACCACCTTCTTGAACAAGCCCCTGGCAATCAACTGCACTGCTCGACCCGCCTCGACCTGGGTCGGAACCCGCTGGGCCCTGAGCTCGGGGAGGAACTCGGTGGCTCGGACGATCGGGCCGGCCACGAGTTGGGGAAAGAACGACAGATACACCGCGAAATCGAGCAACGGAGCAGGCGTCGAGTCCCGGCGGTATACGTCGACCACGTAGCTGATCGCCTGGAACGTATAGAACGAGATCCCGATGGGCAGGACGATGTTGAGGGCAGGACTCGACAACCCGAAGGAATCATCGAGAGAGTCGGTGAAGAACCCGTAGTACTTGAAGAAGCCGAGAACCGTCAGGTCGAGTCCCACGGCCATCGCTACGAACGTCTTCCGAATCGACACTCGGGTCGAACGGTGGATCGCCACCGCGGCGACCTCGTTGCCGAAGTTCATTCCGGCCAGCAGGGCGAGGAAGCGCCAGTCCCAGTAGCCGTAGAAGATGTAGGAGGCGCTGAGGATCATCAGCTTCCACGCGGTGGCGCGGTCTCTCAACAGCCAACTACATGGCAGCACCGCCGCAAAAAACACCGCGAAGGTGAACGTTGGAAACAGCACTAACCGGGACCTCCGACGCCTGCCGCACGACGTTACCGGGCCGGGCGGTCGTTCCCGGGGAGGCTGCTGTCAGTCTTTTTCAACCGGGTGGGCCCGACTCGCCATGTCGACCAGCACCCGCCGAGAACCGACGAGCACCGGCCTCAGTCTCGCCCGACATGATCGTGGCCAAACCGAGCTCGTGCTCGCGCCTGATGGCGTCGCCCAGATCGAGGTCCCATTGATCCTTGCTCGAACGAAGATCCGACCGCATGCAGTTTTGCGGTAGGGCCGCTAGCTGATGAGCGAGGACGATGGCATCTTCGAGGGCTTCGCCGGGCTGGGACAGCCGGTTGGCCAGACCTATCTCGACTGCTTCTTCTCCGCCTACACCTCGGCCGGTGAGGATCAGGTCGGTAGCACGGGACGCGCCGATCAGGCGAGGAAGCCTGATGGTTCCGCCGTCGACGAGTGGGACACCCCAACGTCGGCAGTACACACCCATGAGGGCGTC
>JAJCXW010000076.1 GCA_029263235.1 Acidimicrobiales bacterium | reverse complement strand
CACCTGGGTACCAGTTCTGCACGGTGGAGTACTTGATCTCGGCACGGTCCTTGGCGACCAACTCGACCACCGCCGCGTGCAGTTGGTTCTCGTCGCGCTGCGGGGCGGTGCATCCCTCGAGATATGACACGTGAGAGTCGTCCTCCGCAACGCTGAGCGTGCGCTCGAACTGCCCTGTGTTCTGCGAGTTGATCCGGAAGTACGTGGACAGCTCCATCGGGCAACGAACGCCAGCGGGGATGTAGCAGAAGGAACCGTCGGAGAAGACCGCCGAGTTGAGTGCGGCGAAGAAGTTGTCGCGAACCGGAACCACCGACCCGAGGTGCTCGCGCACCAACTCGGGGTGGTCCTGGACCGCTTCGGAGAAGGAACAGAAGATAACGCCAGCCTCAGCCAGAGTCGCCTTGAACGTCGTCGTCACCGACACGGAGTCGACGATGGCGTCGATAGCGACGTTGCTGAACATCTTCTGCTCATGTAGCGGAATGCCGAGCTTGTCGAACATGTCGCGAATCTCGGGATCGACATCGTCCATACTTTCGAGCACCGGCTTCTGCTTCGGTGCGGCCCAGTAGCTCAGCCCCTGATAGTCGATGGGTGCAATCTCGAGCTTGGCCCAATCAGGCTCCTCCATGGATTGCCAAGCCTCGAACGCGTTCAGCCGCCAGTCGAGCAGCCACTCAGGTTCGTTCTTCTTCGCCGATATCAGCCGGATCGTGTCCTCAGTCAGACCAGGAGGCGCTATGTCGGTATCGAGATCCGTGCTGAACCCATACTCATAACTCGCCCCAGCAAGCTCCTCGATCTCTCGAACTGTTTCGCTCATCAAGTCTCCCTTCCTGCACCGACAGCGACCTTGGACAAGTCACCCATGCCGGCTTTTTAGTGTGAGCCATACCCGTTGCCCTGCGGGCCGACTGGTGCTGGGTGACTCGAAGCGTGCACAGCGGGTCGCGGCATCGACGCTCCACGAACTCGTTTCGGCGCCCGCCGATGCACGGTCAGTTGAACGACTTCCCGCACCCACAACTGTGCTGCACGGTCGGGTTGTCGATACTGAACCCGGCACCTTGCAGGCCGTCGCGGTAGTTCAACACAGCGCCGGCGAGGTGCGGCGCACTCGCCGCATCGACCCTGACCGTGACCGATCCGAACGTGGCCTCATGATCATCAGGGCTGACTTCGGTATCGAAGGACATCTCGTAAGAAAGGCCCGAGCAACCGCCGGCGCGCACCGCCACTCGCAGACCAAGTCCTGCTTCGCCCTCCTCGGCGAGCAGTTGGGCCACCTTCGCGGCTGCGTCATCGCTGAGCGCGATTACCGGTTCAGTGGTTCGCTCGGTCGTCGTCATTGCAATCGTCTCCTTCGTCGTGTTGCACCTGGTGGTCGGTCCACCCAGGACACTGGTTCAGTCATCCCCCGCCAATCGGGCCTACCCGTCCACTTCGATGAAGATGCACTCGCCGGGACAGTCCTCGGCAGACTCGATTGTGGCTTCCTCCTGCCCGTCGGGCACCGGAGCCAGGCCCTCGGGCCCACCCGGGTCGGAGAGCACCCTGTCGCCGTCCTTCACATAGGCCAACCCGTCGTCGAGAAGGGTGAATACGTCCGGAGCAATCTCTTCGCAGAGTCCGTCTCCGGTGCACAAGTCCTGATCGATCCAAACCTTCATCTTGCTCCTTCTCGGCTGGGCTCTCGGTTCGGGGCCGGACGAGACGGGGCAGCCCCGGCACAGCACCACAAGGTTATCGGCATTATAACAGTTTCAAGTTGTGAAACTACGAGAAGATTGTACACAGACGCTACAATCGAGCAATGGCCACTATGAGCGTCGCGCCCTCAGCAACTCAACGCCGCGTTCTCGTCGCCCTGAAACGGCTCGGTGAAGCGACCGCTGACGAACTCGCCACTGCCCTCGACATCTCCTCCAGCGCAGTTCGACAACACCTCAGCGCACTCCGGTCCGCCGGCTTCATCAGCGCCCGCCAAGAGCGAGGCCAACTCGGCCGGCCAGCCGACCGTTACCACGCCACCAACCTCACCGAACCCCTATTCGTCACCGCCGACAGCAGCCTCTCGATCGAGCTACTCCAACTCATCGAAGAAGAAGACCCCGAACTCGTCAGTCGAGTCTTCGAGCGGCGCCGCCGCCGACTCGTCGAAGGCGCGAAACACAAACTGGCGGGAAAACCAATCCATGAGCGGATCACACTCTTGACCGAACTCCTCGACGCCCAGGGTTACCTCGCGGACTCCGAGAAACTCAGCGACACCCACTACCGGATCAACCTCCACAGCTGCGCCATCTGGGCCGTCGCCACCCACTACCAACAAGCCTGTACCGCCGAAGTCGACTTCATCCGCGACCTCATCCCCGACGCAACCGTAGAACGCGCGACGCACAAGACAGCCGGCGCATACACGTGCGCCTACGAGATCACCCTCCGAGGCGGATGAGTTCTCGGGACTGTTGCAGGGAGTGTGTAACCGGGGTGGTCCGATCTTCATCGCCGACTACCCGACCTGACGCCAGTCGGGATGCGGGATGGGATGGTGATAGTAAGTCGACTACGACCGACTCGGTCCAGGCCGTCGCTCGTGTTTGGTATCTGCGTAGTTGTTGACGGCGTTGCGCGAAGATCGCCAGATGCCGTCTGAACTTTGGAGGGCGTCGAGTCGTCCACGTTGTGCGGCCTGTCGCAGGGCGGGCACTGAGAACTGGTCGTCCGCGAGAGCGGCGAGGGGAACGAGTCGAGCAGGTCCAGCGACGTTCGGCACGACGAAGCGGTTGAGGTTGTCGATCATCGCCCGGGCAATGATCTCGCCGAGTGCTCCATGGTCGCCCTCATCGCAACGTTGGAGCGCCCTCAGATACGAATCACGTTGCTTCTTGAAGATAACGACCGGCGGATATCCAAGGCGAACGAGCACGAGATTCAGGGCCAGCCGGCCGACTCTTCCGTTGCCGTCTATGAACGGGTGGATGCATTCGAAACGATGATGCAACCTTGCCAATTGTTCGGGGAGCGGTTCATTGAGCCCCGCGACAGTCTCGCCGAGAGCAACCACATCAGCGACCCAGTCCGTCAGCAACGCGGGGACCTCAGGCCATGGCGGGGGTGTCATGCCGCCGTCGATCTCTACGATCTCGTGCTGCCTGAACGCTCCCGGCGACTCTGCGTCGGTTGCATCTGGATGAGGGGCGACGCCCCACACAGGGGTCATCGCCATGTGATGGATGCGCCGAACTTCGTTGAGGTTGATCAGACCCCCGTCGCTCCAATCGTCGGGGTCAAGTGCCTGGCCGTATACCCAGCGGGCGGCTTCGCTGTAGCCCTCGACTTCCATGTACTCCTTGAGCGGCTTCGCCCCGACCGCGCGACGCTGATCGAGCAGAGCGGCGACTTCACGCAAGACCAGGGTGTTTCCTTCGAGCGCGGTCGAATGGTGAACCTCGAGGTGCCAGATGTCTGACCAGACCGTTTCCGATTCCTTCGGTGATGGCAGACCACCGAAGCGGTTGTTCAGCTCATCGAGCGCGCTGGCGAGGCGTCGGTAGACGGTTGCCCTGCTGGGTCGTCCTCGTGCCATGTGGTACCGATCAGTTGACTCTGCAGAAGTTGAGTAGGTGATTCGTTATCAAATCGAACTTATCAAACTCTGATGGTTGATATGCCGATCGGCAATCAAAACGAACTTATGAACATCGCGCCGCGATGTCGAACAATCCCCACCGCGGATGGGATGCCAGATAGGACGACTAGTCCGAAAACGGCCGATCCCGCACGGAAAACCGTACGGGACCTGCATGTTTATGGAGCGGACGACCGGGTTCGAACCGGCGACCTCAACCTTGGCAAGGTTGCGCTCTACCAA
>JAJCXW010000075.1 GCA_029263235.1 Acidimicrobiales bacterium | reverse complement strand
TGCCACCTCGGCGGCCAACCAGCGTTGCCCGCCTACGCCGGCTTCCCGGGTCTCGGCTCACCCGAACGAGAGCTCTCCCACTAGACGCCATCACCACCTGCTTCCGCATGGCTTGTGATTGCGAGCGTCGATATTGGGCGGGCCCTGCTCTGAGGCGGCCTGTATGGTTCGGACCTTGCCTGGCGACGAGCGGTCCTTCGATGCGGTGATGTTTGATTGGTGCGGCACTCTCGTCGAGTACCCGACGAAGGAAGAGCGCTTCCAGCCGATTCTCGAGCGGCTTGGCCGACCCCACGACGAGGGGGCCGTTTCCCAACTCGCGGCAGCGTTTCGCGGTGCCGAGCAACATCGCGATGTTCTTAAGTCCGACGAGCGCTGCGACTTGTCGGCTGCGAATCACGCCGAAACGAAGCTGCTCATCTGCCGCATCGCCGGTATCGATGAGGAGCTTGCCATTGAGATCGAACGCTCCTATGGGGATCTCGACAACTACCGGACCTATCCGGAAGTCGTCGACGTCATCAACACGCTTCACAACAACGGCGTCAAGATTGCGATCGTGAGCGACTACCACGTCGATATCCGGCCATACTTCGATTCGCTCGGCATCCTCGAATTGATCGCGGGCTTCGCGATCTCCTACGAAGTCGGAGTCACCAAACCTCACCGCCAGATGTTTGACACAGCACTGAAGGCCCTGAGCGTTCCAGCAGAGCGGTGTCTGATGGTGGGCGACAACCCCCAACCCGACTGCGGCGCGTCGGCACTGGGGATCACGACCCTGATACTGCCGCTGCAGCGTGCACCTCGCCCACGGCTTCTCGAACGCGTCATCGCACTCACAACCTGACGGCCTTCTACCAAAGCGTGGTGGGCGGCGAGGTGAAAGAGGCGGAGGCTTCCGACGATTGGGTTCGCCTACAGACTCTGTCCGGTTCGGACCTCAGATTTCAGCGCGACCCAGCGTACGTGCCTCCGCAGTGGCCGACCGGAGCCCCGCAGCAGGCCCATATCGACTTCGACGTTCCCGACCTCGTGAAGGCGTAGCGCAACCCACCGCAGGTTCTCGTCGGTCTTGTCCGACCGGGCACAAAGCGCGCTGAGATCGAGACTGCCCAAGATCTCGTTTGAGGCAAAGGCCTGATCTCGGTAGTCAGCGACGACTGTCGGGCCGGATACGATCTCGCTGGTGGCCCTGGTCGACTCCTCCGATGAGCGTCCCGACTGTTCGTCCGGTGCCGGAACGGTGGTGCGGCTGCTGGCGACCGTGCCCGGACGACGCAACGATGTGTTGGCGATCGCCAACGGCTTGTTCGGCGACACGCTCGATGACCGCAACTCCCGTTTCGCCACGCCCATGACGATCCGGTCAGGCGACACGCGGCTGCCACTCGACCGGCACACGCTGCCCGGTGCCCTGGCCACCGCCTCGAACGTCGGCCCGCGGATCTGCGTGCTGGTCCACGGGCTGATGTCGAACGAATCGATCTGGCGATTCCCAAACAACCCGTCGACCACCTACGGCACGCTCCTCGCCGCCGATCACGACGTGACCGTGCTCTCGCTGCGCTACAACACCGGCCGCCACATCTCCACCAACGGCCGCGAGCTCGCCCACCTCCTCAACCGGCTCGTGTCGGTGTGGCCAGTGCGGGTGCAGGAGGTCAACCTGATCGGTCACAGCATGGGCGGGCTCGTCATCCGATCGGCCTGCCACTATGCCCGCCGCGTGAGGCCGCTCGGCCAGCGGCTCCCGATCGGGCGCCCCTGGACCAGCAAAGTGCGTCGGGTCGTGCTGATTGGAGTGCCGAACACCGGCGCCGGACTCGAGGCGCTCGTCGACTCGGCCAGTGCGGCACTCTGGGCGCTACCCGTACCCGCCACCCGCCTCGTGGGGCTCGGGCTCGACCAGCGCAGTGCAGGCATCAAGGACCTTCGCTTCGGCGCAATCCTCGACGAGGACTGGCTCGAACGGGACCCCAATGCGCGCCATCGCACACATTCCCACCGGCCGCAGCGCCTCCGCCGCGCCGATCATCTCGTGATCGCCGGCTCCATCACGGCCAACCCCGAGCACCCGGTGGCGCGGGTGCTGGGCGATGCACTCGTCACCTCGCCAAGCGCGTCCGGACGATCCCGGAACGGAGAGATCTTCCCAGGGGCGTCAGCGCGAACGTTCCCCGGAGTAACCCACAACGCTCTGGCCCACCACCCCGACGTCCACGAGGCGATCACTACCTGGTGGTGATCCTCCGAGATCACGCGGACGGTTGCAGGCGTTGGAGACAGCCGCACGCGAGACCCCAAGCCCGGCCGAGACAGCCCTGTCGAGCCTTTGAGCGACAGTGTTCGGGGTGGTGTTCTTCGTCGCTATCTGGTTGCCCGTGTTGACACAGGTGTTTCTGATCGTTGCTTGTAGGAGGTCGACCGCCTCGGAACTCATCGCATGATGCTGTCGACAGCGTGGATGAGTCGGGTGATGGCGTCTTCGATCTGTGCGGTAGGCGCGGCAACGGTGATGCGCGCGAAACCCGCTCCCTCGCGGCCAAACCAGTGGCCGGGGCTGAGGCCGAGTCGGGCCGTGTTGGCGAGCCAGTTGGCCAGTTCAGGTACGGCAAGTTGGAGTTCGCGGAAGTCGAGCCAGGCCAGATATGTGCCCTGCAGGTCTACAAGTTGGACTTGCTCCGGGAGATGGTCTCGCAGCAGCCCGGCATTGGTTTCAACAAGGCCGAGGAGGTTGTCGACCCACGCATCTCCGTTTGTGTATGCGGCTTCGAACGCGACCAGACCAAACACGTTGTTGCGGGTGAGATGAAGTCGCGAGCTCTTGGCCTCAAATGAGTCGGCAACCTCCTCGTTATCGGTGACGACAAGGGTGTCGCAGACGCCAGCCAGCCCGAATGTCTTGATGGGACCGTGGAGTGCTGCCCAGCGGGAACCAGTGCCGGCAGCGACTGCCGCGAACGGGGTGAACTTGTGGTGGCGAAGGGTCAAATCAGCGTGGATCTCGTCGGCGATGACGAACACCCCGTGGCGTCCACAGATGGCGGCCACTTCGGACAGCTCGGTGGGACTCCAAACGCGCCCCACCGGGTTGTGAGGATTGCAGAGGATCAGCGCAGTGGTGGTTGGTTCTGCGGCCTTGTTCTCCAGGTCGGCCAAGTCGAATCGGTAGCCATCGTCGGTCAATACCAGTGAGTTCCGGACAACGTTTCGCTCCGCTGATGTCACCAGTGGTTTGAAGTCGGTGAACACCGGTGGCTGCAGGATGAGGCCGTCGCCGGGTTGGGTGCATTGTTCGATGAGCACGCCGATCGACGTACCGACACTGGGACTCACGAGTGTCCGCAGCTCTGCGCCGCTCCAGCCATGGCGTTGGGTCATCCAGGCCCAGAAGCTATCGGCGAGTGCATCTGGTCGAGTCTCGTAGCCGTACCAACCAACCCCGGATCTGGCTTCGATGGCAGCCGTGATCTCGGGCGCAAGATCGACGTACGGTTCGGCGATCCACAGTGGTAGCAGCCCATCGACTCCGCCGAAGTGGCGTCTCAAGCTCGGAGGATCGCCGGCCTGAGCGTTGGCCGTCACGACATCTTGCAGGGGTCGCGGGTTCAACAGATCACCGCGCAGATCTCGGCCAAGTGGTCGGCGTTGACACGAAACCACGCCCATTTGCCTCGCTGTTCTCGTTCGAGGATGCCTGCTTGAACGAGCTGTTTGAGGTGGTGGCTGACGGTGGCCTGGGTCTTTCCAACCAGCGCAGGGAAGTCACAGGCACAAGCTTCGCCGGAGGTGGCGATGACGTTCACCAGCTTCAGACGGACGGGGTCGGCGAGGGCCTTGAGAACCCTGGCCAGTTCACTTGCGTCGGCGTCGCTGAGTGTCGAGGACAACAACTGGTCGCAGTCGAGAGTTCTCATGCCTCATACCCTAGATTACATATTGACAGACGTCGAATCGATGTTTATCGTATCGATACTAATCGAAACGTCTGTCCATCTAGGAGCACCGATGACCACTCTCGACCAGCCAGCAACTGACTCCCACACCAGCCAGACGGACGCCGTTGGCGGTGGAGGTTGCAGCCAGGGATTCCTGGCCACACACATGGCCCCGTTCACCGCGGCACTCGGCAGCCTCGACAGTGCACTCGAAGCCACCCGCACCGTCGATGCCAAGACCGACGAGTTGATCCGATTCGCCCTTTCCATCAAGGCACGGTCTGAACCCTGCGTGCGCAAACACTTCGCCGGAGCGCTCGCTGCCGGAGCATCTGAGGCAGAGATCGGCTATGTGTTCGCATTGACCATGCGAGAAGCAGCCGGTGCCGACGACTGCTGGACTCACGGCATCATCGGATCAACGAACACCGAACCCCGCTCTGATCTCGACCTCGGAGACGGCGACTTGGCGGGTTGTTGCGGGTGACCGCCGACCAAACACATCGCCAACCCGTCGAGACCCCCCAACCAGCCACGAGAGAGCGACTGCCTGCAGCTGTTGCAGAACGCCTTCGCCACAGCAGGGATTCTGGTGGCACTTATCCTCGCTCTCGGCCCAGCATCTGGGGCCCACTGCAACCCAGCGGTCACGTTGGCGGACCGTACCTTCGGCGGCATGGACACCCCAACAGCCATCAGCTACATCGTGGCCCAAGTCAGCGGTGGAATCGTTGGCGTCGTGGGTGCCAATCTCATGTTCGATCTCAACGCGCTGGACTGGTCCACCAAGAATCGGGCGCACGCTCACCTGGTCTTTGCCGAAGGCATCGCCACCGGCGTCGCCGTCTTGCTGATTCGTGTGATCTACCCCGATATCAGCGACGTCGCCGACCAAGTAATCGTGCCTCACGACCAGGGCTGAACCCCTGCTGTTGCGATCGTTCTCGAGAGTCCGCTTCAGACGCCAGCACGTAGGCGAGCTGCGTTGGGTCCTGGCAGATCTCGGCCTCGTCACAGTAGTTGATGAGAACGTCGAACCCCCTGCTCAGGAGAGTGGGCCTGGCGGGGATCGAACCCGCGACCGAGCGATTATGAGTCGCTTGCTCTAACCACTGAGCTACAGGCCCGCCCGGACCCTATCGCCAGACGCGAAACGGACCGCACTCAAAGTGCGGTCCGAGTCA
>JAJCXW010000074.1 GCA_029263235.1 Acidimicrobiales bacterium | reverse complement strand
GAAAAGGAGCGATCCCTGGCCCAGCTGCAGCGGGAGATTATTTCAATGGCCTCCCACGAATTCCGAACGCCGCTGGCGATCATCGACAGCGCGGCTCAGAGAATTATTCGCGGCAACGCGGCGACCGAGCCGGAAGAACTGGCGCGCCGGGTCAAGGTCATTCGAAACGCGATTTCCCGAATGACCACGTTGATCGACAGCACCTTGAACTTATCCCAGATTGACGAGGGTAAATTCACGTTCAATCCGGAACCATGCGACCTCGCCGCACTGCTCGTGAGAATCGGCGGCGAACACAGGGAAATGCCGGGAAATCCGAAGATAACGATCGACGTTGCCGATCTGCCGACACAGGTATACGGCGATTTAGCGGCACTCGATCAAGTGTTCACCAACTTGGTTTCGAACGCGGTGAAATATTCCGACAGCGACTATCAGATCAAGGTCACGGGGCGGGCCGAGGGTGGGGAAATCATCATTTCGGTTCAGGATCATGGCGTCGGGATTCCGGACGATGAAATCCCTCGCCTTTTCGAACGCTTCTTCCGCGCCAGTTCGACGTCGAACATCCCCGGAACGGGTATCGGCCTGAACATCGTCAAGCAATTCGTCGAGGCGCATGATGGCCGTATCGACGTGTCCAGCACTCTCGGTGAAGGCTCGGTATTCACCGTGCGCCTGCCGGTTCCATCGGACGGCGGCGCCTTCTGCGAGACGCCGCTAAACATTGGAGACCGATCGGTTGCTGATCCGATTTCAGGTCGGGCGCAGGGCGCGGTGAGTTCCAGTTTGGAGATGAAAACCGATGCGCCAAATCGAGCTTCGAGAAAATCCGATGACCGCGTAGCGCCGCCTAAAATTCTTTGTGTCGACGATGAGTATATGATCCGCGCCTATATCTCCGAAGACCTTCGAGACGCCGGTTATGAAACATTCGAAGCCGAGAATGGAAAGTTGGGCCTTGCCGCTATTATCGAGCACGCCCCCGACCTCGTGCTATGCGACATCAATATGCCGGACATGTCCGGTTTGGAGCTGCTGGAAGCCCTTCGCAGCGACCACCCTGAATTTGCCAATTTACCGTTCGTCTTCCTCTCCGCGCGATCCAATCGAGAGGACATCATCGACGGTAAGAAATTAGGCGGGGACGATTACATTACGAAACCCGTTAACTTCGACTTGTTGCGGGCGACTGTTCAGGCTCGGTTGGCGCAGGTTTCGCGGATGGAAGAGCATAAACATCGAGAAATGGACGACTTGCGCCGCGCTATTATTTCAATGTTTCCCCACGAATTGCGAACGCCGCTCAACCATATTCTCGGTTTCTCCGAAATGCTGATGAGCGAAGCGCTCGGGCCACTCGGTAACAGCCAGTACCGGGAGTATGCCGGAGATATCCACGCAAGCGGCGCCGCGCTTCTCGATACCGTTACCCACATCGTCGACTTGCTCGACGCCAGTTTCGGAAATCTCGGAGTGGAATTGAAAGCCTGCGATGTTGCGACCATGATCGGTTCATGCTTGAAAGACGAACGCGACACGGCCGAACGGCGCTCGATCACGATTTCTTCCAATATCCCGGTTTCGCTTCCTGCCGTCCGTGCAGATGAAACACTGTTTCGGCAAGTCCTTGCCGCAATAACTTCAAATGGAATCAAATTTAACGATCACTCGGGAACGCTTCACGTGGCGGCGTCGAAGGACGAACTGGGCTCAATCCAAATCGATATAACCGACACGGGGATTGGCATCCCAGAGCAAGATATCTCTCGGGTGCTCAACGCATTCGTCCAACTCGACACGGGCATGTCCAGAAAGTTCAATGGCATGGGTCTCGGCTTGACGCGAGCGAAAATCTTGACCGAATCGATGAGCGGGCAGTTGGCCATCAATAGCAAAGTCGGGCATGGGACGACCGTGACCTTGCGGCTTCCGAGCGCATCTTCGAGTAGGATGGAGAACTAAAGAATGACAGCAAGAATTCTTTGTATCGAAGATGAAGAGGTGATCCGAACCGATATAGTACACGAGCTTCGAGAGGCTGGTTACGACACCTTCGAAGCCGAAAACGGCAAGGCCGGTTTGGCGGCAATCCGCAACATTAAACCGGATTTGGTGATATCGGACGTCGCCATGCCGATGATGTCCGGTTTCGAGGTGCTTCGTGAAATCCGCGCCGACCACCGCGATATTGCGGATACGCCGTTCTTGTTTCTGACGTCGCTGGCGGACCGCGACAGTATAATCACCGGAAAATCCCTCGGTAGTGACGATTACCTCACTAAGCCGATCGACTTCGAATATCTGCTTGCCATCGTTAAGGCTCGCCTCAGCCGCGCCGCTCAAATTTCGGCGCGGAAAGAACGGGAAATCGAGTCTCGCGACAACAGAATCGCCGAGGCGGAAAAGTTCATTCGAGATATAAGAAGTTCCGATCTGTTGACCGGGTTGCAAAATCGGACCGCCATGATTGAGCAACTCCAAAAAGACCTAGTTACCGCGCGTTCGCACAACTCCTCGATAACCATCCTTTTACTCGATGTCGATGAAATGGCCGACGTCAATGACGCCTACGGCTATTTGGCCGGCAACAAATTGTTAAAGACCGTCGGCGATCGGCTTCGTTCAACGATAAATCTCAACAATCGGATTCGAGTGGGACGTGACAAAGAAGGTATGCTTTCGCGCTTCGGAGACGATGAATTTTTGATCTGTCTTTCAGAAGGGACGGAGATCGATGAAGCAATCGGCCTGGCCGACTCCATCATCGCCGGGATGTCGACGCCGTTGCTGATTGAAGGACGGAAACTTTTTCCTTCGATCAGCATTGGGATCGCGACATCCACGGATAAGTGCTCCGACACC
>JAJCXW010000073.1 GCA_029263235.1 Acidimicrobiales bacterium | reverse complement strand
GAGGAGGTTCTGAGCTGCGTTTCCTTCGATTTCGAACTTCCGGGCGATCTCTTCCGCTACGGAAACCATGTGAGCCGGATAGCTCACGCCCAGCACGATTCCAGCAATGGCGTCATCGACGTCGATGGAGCAAGTCGGTTCGTTCCAGTCGTCTATCACGATGCGGAACTCTGACTCTGATTCCCAATCAGCGTTCTTTTTGAACAGCGACTTCTCGATGTATCTACGCCAATCCTCCTCGAACATTTCGGGATCGTGAATCCTCAGGTCACTCGGATCGAAGCCCGCAACGTAGCTGACATCCCCGGCATGAACCTTCCGGTCATGCTTCTCGGCCCGCTCCGTGACAGCCTTCCGGTGAAACAACAGACAGACCCCCTGATGGGAGTCGCCGTATTGCGCCCACATGCGCTGGTGAGCAAAGCACCTTTGGTCCAATCGACCCGACAAACGTTCTTCCGCATTGCCGCTATCGCGGGTGAAACACGCTACCCGAACTCGATCTCTACTGGCTTCCCACTTTTCGCGGTGGTCACCAAAATCGGCGATCCTGCCTACGCGAATCGACTCCCTGCGCAGGCTCTCTCGCGGGTCGTTCATGTTTCGCAGCGGGCCAAACATGAGCTTTCCCGTGAGAGCAATTGACGCCGCCCGTTCAAGCGTCGTGTAGTGAGCTAACAGCCCGGAATCAGACGCCGGCGCGTCGTTGCCATAGATCGGGTGTTCCATCCACTGTTGTATTGTCACCATGGCGACGAACCCACTGGTGGCCACAGCGGGCTATGTCTGATTTCGAACCCTGGATCGGGATACTGGTCCACGCTGCTGAGTGTGCCCGCGATCTCTCTCGTGCGCCATCCTGGCCACCGTCGTGTCGTTGTCTTGAGCGGTGGGTGGTGGGGGCGGATCTTGGAGGCGACGGGTCACGTGTACACGTCTACCGCCCCCACCGGTCGCAGTCCGGAACGGGCACAGAAGAGTTTCCGTTCGGGCCGGCGAGATCCGGGTTTACGCGGCGGCCATGGTGAGTTTCTTGACCGCTGAGGCGTCTTGGACGAGTCCGTCGGAGCGTTGGTAGCCGAGGAAGCCGACCTGCAGGTACTCGCCGTAGCGTTCGGTGAGGCGCAGGACTTCGGTGGTGCCGACGTCTCGGATGACGTAGCCGGCTCGGATGTTTCCGAACAGGATGGGTGATGCGGCTGCGGCGATGGCCGGCATGGAGTTGTCGACCACGATCCGGTATCCCAGCAGGGTGGTTGGCAGGCCGCCGCGCACGTCTGGATCGATGAGGGGCCGGCCGATTCCGGCGCCACCGGAATCGTCGCGGATCTTGCGTAGGTAGGCGAAGGTCGAGTCGGCCATCACCCACGCTACGGACGGGTCTGCGGCGTTGCCGTCGGAGATCTCTCCTCCTTCGCGGTAGGCCAGATCGATCGAGTGGACCAGGTCGACGAGTTCGTCGTAGATGATCGCTGTGGTGGCGGCGGCTGTCTTTCCGGTGGTGGAGCCGGTCAGAAGGCCTTGTGGTTGTGCGGTGCCGGTGCCGGTGACCCAGTGAGCGGCCTGGGCGCGTGCGATGCGTTGTCCGAGCTGTCGGGCCAGCCATCCTTCGATGTCGAAGCCTCCGTCTTGGAGCAGTTGCATCGATGCCCGCACCATCTTCGATGTGTACATGTAGGAGCCGAGGGACTTCTGTCCGAAGGTGACGTCTTGTTCGGTGTCGGCGGTGTTCTCGGTGAGGATTGCTCCGGCGTTGGCTGTGTCGTCGTTGGTTGGCCAGGGCAGCGTTGCTCCTGTGTCGGTGGTGATCACTTCGGCGAGCCGGCGAATGCCTCCGAAGGCGACCATCGATTCGGTGACGGTGTTGCGAAATCCTTCAGGGACGGTGTATCCGCCGGCCGCTCCGGTGGCGGTGCCGGCGGCCCGTAGTTCGACTTCGTCTCCGGTGCGTAGGTAGGCACGGAACTCGGTCCGGGCGGAATCTTCTGAGGGGTCTCCGGCGTGGGACAGGATGGGGTTGGGGGACTTGGGCATGAGGAGTTCTCCTATGGTTCGTGCGTGGTCGTGGAGGTCGAGTAGGTCTTGCCAGTGGCTGTCGAACTTGTCGACTTCGCGCTGATCAGATGCTCGGAGTTCGCGAGGGGCGAGCCGGGCGACTTCGTTCTCGTAGGAGGCGGGGTCGGATCTCGCGAGTTCGGTGAGACGACGTGATTGCTCGGGTCCGAACGTGAGCTCGTCGACTCGGGCCAGGTAGTTCTCTGCGGTGCGCAGCGAACGTCTGGTCAGATCTCGCCACATGTTGGTGTTCGGGTCGAGCAACAGCTCGAGTACTTCGGTGGGGACGTCGGATCGCCACAACAGGTCGGGGTCGCCCGCAGAGATCGAGTCCGACAGCGCCGATGCAAGCTCGGCGATCTCGGCAGGTTCGATGGCCTCGGCGCCGCAACGCGTGAGGACATCTGAGACGGTCAACAGATCAGGCATAGCAGCGCCTTGGGTCGGGGTACGGAACTGACAGCACCAGATGATCGGGGTGCGATGCACTCACCCGAACCGGTGTCTGAAATTGGACCGTGGGCCTCGATCAGCGGCGGTGCCGGCCTGATCGGGCTTGGCCGAGCGGTGCTCAACCAAGGCTGCCAACACCGCGACCCTACATCGATCATGTGACGTCGCCATCGATGCCGGCGGGCCACTCCTGCAGAGCGTCCTCCAACGCTTGGTGAAACCCCGCGGCGAGACCACCAGATTCGATGCCGGCGATCTCGTCGAACTGGGCCCGTCGATAGTCGACGACATCAAGCAGCCAGCAACCGAGTTGATGCCATCCCGAGCTTGTGTCGGCGTCGGTGACCTGGTGCGCCCGCGACACCATCGCGTGACCGCAGCGTTCCACCCACTCATCTGAGAGCCCTTCGGGGTACCGCGGGAACAAACGCTCAGTCATCGCCGAGCCTCGAGAGGCAACCGACGGCGGTCACCGACCGTTCCCGAAACTTTCGGCCCACCAATATATAAATCGGCTGGAAGGGCGGGTCGACAAGCGGTGCGCGTCCCCGAACTTTTCGACGCCCCCTCCCCCATTGACGGTGCCGTGGGCATCTCAGCGTCCATGAGCGGCTGTCTCATCGTGGCCGACATGAGTGACGTTGCGTAGGAGACGATGCGCCGTTGCCGCTCGTGCTGCGGCCTCTGACGGCGCCTGCGTGATCAAAACATCGAGCGCCTCGCCGGTGTGTTCCGACATCTCCGCCCACGGGTACTCACGGCACAACTCTCGAAGAGCGCCGGCGAACTGCTCGAGCAGCACCACGTCGTTGTCGGCCTCGACAACACGGAGACGCAACTGCTCGACGAATGCCTCGGATCTGTCGACGGTGCTCATCGGCACGGCCCGCCGATGTCGAGGCCGGCAGGTGGGGCCGGCACGGCCGGTCGGAGCCGGCGGAATCCTGGCTCGGCCACAACCAGCCGCACCGCATCGAGATGCTGGCAGCGGTGGCCATGGGTGAACGCCGGGCAGGTGCACGACCAGCGGCCCTGGTGGTATTCGATGCGTCGACGGATTCCGGTACGTCCGGCGACCTCGGCGACCAACGTGCGGCTCGTGCGTTCGATGACCTCAACAGCACCCGCCACGACCAGATCAGCCGCCGATCGATCCGGGAGTCTGCGACGAGAACCTGGCCTCGGTGGATTGTGAACCACACCTCGAAGCTCCCGGAGCTCCTCAAGACTCACAGCCTGGCTGGCGGCGCTCATGCTGCGATGGCCTTGCCTTGAGCGATCAGTTGATCAGCAGATTCCTTCGACAGTGTGGTGAAGGCGCCGGCATTGGAACCTTGCAGGATTCGGACGTTCACTCTCTCGTCGTCGATGCCAATCGGCGAACCGTTGGTTATCTGCGTCGGTATCTCTTCGTAGGTAACGTCGGTAGTGCCCCACCCAGTGGGGCAGGTGTCCACCGTTCGCCGGGCAGGTTCCGAACCGCTCGCCGGGCAGGTGGGGTTGCCCGCTGAGTCGGACAGGTCCTCGACTTCGCTGCGCTCTTCAGCATCCGAGGTTGCCCCACCGGGCAGGGCAGGTTGGGTTGCCCCACTCAGCGGGGCAGGTTCGGTCTTGATGAATTGGCCTCGATGATCACGAGGGGTCGAATCCGGCCGCTTCGTCGCCGGCCCGTCGAGGTTCCACCACTCGAGTCGTGGGACGGTGAGCGTTATCAGGCGAGACCGGCCACGGCCCTGGTCCTCGAGCAGCCACCAGCCCCCAGCCATTCCGTCCTCGAGGTAGGCCGGCATGGTCGTGCGCTTCAGGTCGAGCTGGGCCGCAAGCCTCGATGCCGACACAGTCGACGCAGCGAAATCGTCGCGGCTCCGATCGTAGGTTACATAGGTCGAAATCAGCAGGCCGACAGCAAGCCCCCTCGCAGCCGTGCTGCGCCGGAGGAACGAATGGCGGCCATGGGCGCGAAACTGGCGCTGCCATCCGTACACGTTCGCTTCGGGCTCCCTCCGCTCCCCCGTCGCCGAATCGACACTCCAAGCCCACCGAGGAAGGCCCTCACCGAGAGACTCGCCCCGGAATCCTTCGAAGGCCATTAGGCCGCAGACGACTCGCTGCCGTCGATGCCATAGAGCTCCACGAGTTTCGAGCGGATGACTCGCCTCGATCCTGCCTCGCCTAGTTGCATCGTGGGTAGCTGGCCGGCCGCAGCCATTCTGTAGGCCGTTGCCACGCTTACTCCGAGCATCTCAGCCGCCTCGGTGATCGTGATGAGTGGCTTCGTCATTAGCCGTCCTTCCCAAAATAGGTCTTGCGTCTTCCCATATTCTTCGGTATTGTCTTCCCATATGAAACAGGACAGCCGGGAAACCTCAGAAGCTGATCGGCCGGCATATGACGGCCCCTTCGCGTTCTCGCTTCCAACTGGGGGGCGCGTACGGGTTCTGCCAAACCCAGACCGGAACGTTGCACTACACAAACGCGGCTGGAGGGCGATCACCTTCCATGGCGAGACAGCGGAGACCGGGAGTACTCGTCGACCGATGTCGGTGGTCATTCGAACCGACTTCGGTGGTGGGTTGGAACTGGTGATCCACTGCCGGGAGGTTCATCGACTAGATGAGGACCACCAACCGGTCGCCACGTTCGGTGTGGGCATGATCCAGGTCGCCAGCGACAAGAGCCACCTCGATGCCGAGATGATCACCTCAATGATCGATCGTGCCGAAGAGATCGTTGACGCTGCCCTGGTGGAGTCGGCAAGCTGGTGGAACCAGAACGTGCCAGCGCCGCTCATGACTGCAGAGTCTGGGCCAGACGACCTCGCCCAGGCACACGATCTTAGACAGCGACGGACACGCCGGCCCGGCAGGCGTGGCCCTGATCTTGACCTGATTCGCCGAGCAAACGAACTGTACGACCCCGACAACGGCATCACCCTCAGCGTCGTTGGTGAACGCCTCGGCGGAGTGCCGACATCGACCGTATGGAACTGGATCAAGAAGGCGGAGGAGATGGGGCTATGAGCGGGCGTGGATCGGTTTCGAAGTACTCGACGGCTAACGGTCTCAGGTGGTCTTTCCGTTTCGATGGGCCGGCTCGACCTGATGGGCGTCGACGTCAAGTGCGGCGGCGCGGTTTTAGAACACATGCCGAGGCGACCGCTGTTCTTGATCGTGAACGGGCCCGGTGGGCTGGCGTAGTCGATCCCTCGGCGATCAGGCTCGGCGACTATTTGGCGGGGTGGATCAATCATCGATCGGCTGTTGGCGCGATTCGGCCGGCCACCGCCGATCAGTACGGCGATGCCCTGAAGATGCTCGGTGAGGATCTCGAGGTGGTGGCGATCATGAAGCTCACCGCGTCCCACCTAGACCGGCGATACGCCGAGCTGGCAACCACGGGCGGGAGGAGCGGCGATGGCCGGTCAGCATCGACGATTCGGAAGCTTCACGCCGTGGTGCGCAAGGGCCTGTCGGACGCGCAACGGAAGGGAATGATCCCGATGAACGTCGCGGACGCTGCCGATCCGCCGTCGACGTCGGCCGCCAGGCCGGCTGAGCGCAAGGTTTGGGATGCGGCCGATGGGTTCGCTCTGATTCGATGGCCGCGGCTGGCTGCGGATGAGCGGTGTCTGGTGGTGCTGGCGATGCTCGGCGGTCTACGCCGAGGCGAGATAGCCGGCCTGCGTTGGTCGGACCTCGGTGGCGATCAGCTCTCGATCGAGCGGACAATCGCTCAGGCTCCCGACAAGACATGGGTGGTCGGGCCGCCGAAGTCGGCGAAGGGGCGCCGCGTGGTGACCCTCCCTGATGAGGCCATCACCGCCCTTGAGATGTACCGGCGCGAGCAGATCAGCTGGTTCATGGCGACCGGGCACCGGCCCGACACGGAGCCTCTGCTGGTGTCTCGTCGGACGCTTGACCCGGTGACGCCGGAGGAGCTGAGCCGTTGGTGGCAGAGGATCATCGCCCGAGCGGTGGCCGCTGAAGTGGTGCCCACGGCGATGACTTTGCACGACGGTCGCCACTGGTGTGGAACACACCTCGTGGCCGCCGGAGTCGATCCGAGGACCGTCTCAGAGGTCCTAGGCCATGCTGATCCTGCCTTCACGCTGCGCGTGTACGCCCATTCCGACGATGACCGCAAGAGGGCCGCAGCGGCGGCGCTGGGAGCGCTCGGATGAACGACGTCGAGCCGGAGCGAGTCGTGATCGGACGTGGTCATGCTTCTGTAGTGCTGCAGGACCTGCGTCGATCTCCTGATCCAGACCCGTACGGAGCGGGTAGCTTCACCGTGATCGCGACTGGCGACGGCGCCTCCGTCATGCGGGTGGTCTTCATGTTGGAAATGGATTGGCAATCTTTGGTCGCGTTCTTCGAGAGCCTCGCAGCCGACTGGCGAGGGTTCGAGGGCGTCCGTTCCTGGGGCTCCATCGAGGGCGATATTAAGTTCTCGGCAGTCTCCGACGACCTTGGGCACAACAATATCGAGGTCACCGTGCGGCAGGGCCCCGTGCCCGGATGGGTCTTCGATCTGCGGGGGATTGAGCTCGCCGCGGGCGAGGAGACCACTCGACTCGCCCGTTCAATAGCGGAGTGGGTCGCCAGTGCGGACTGACCAGACGGAGAGATTCGGTGACCAAACCGTGACCACGGAGCTCGGAGCCTGTCTGACCGAGGGGATGGCATTCCTGCATCTGCGCAGGTCAAGAATCGTGCCCGGGGCGGGACTTGAACCCGCACGCTCGTGAAAGCAACGGATTTTGAGTCCGTCGTGTCTGCCAATTCCACCCCCCGGGCCGGATGTGTTCGCAGTGTCCGGCGCAGCGTAGCCTCTCTCCGATGTTCCGAAACGTTCCGAAGACCCTCACCCGACTTGTTGTGGTCGTGGCTGTTCTGGCCGTGATCCGCGAGTTGTCCGTCCGGAAGAACTCGGATGCGATGGCCGATTGGCCACGTCAAGGCGACACCGACAACTGATCCGAGTGACACATTCCACTCGTTATACCGACTGGTAATGAAACCCCAGGCGTCGTCGCCGGGTCACAATGGCCAGAACAACAGCTCCGAGGGCCAACTGAATGATCGCTTTCACATACCCGGGACAGGGTTCCCAGAAACCTGGAATGGGTTCAGAATGGGCCAACCATCCCTCTTGGGAACTCGTTGAAGAGGCGTCGGAGGCTGCCGGCCGTGACGTCGCCGAGTTGCTCTTGCACACCGGCAAGGACGAGCTCACCCTCACTCGCAACGCCCAGCTCTCGACATTCGTCACCACGATGGTCGTGCTCGACGCGGTCGGCCGACTCGGTGTCGTGCCAACCGCTCATGCCGGCCACAGCCTCGGTGAGTACTCCGCTCTCACCGCCACCGGAGCGCTCGACTTCACCGATGCCGTTGGCTTGGTGACTGAACGCGGCGATGCCATGCAGTCGGCCGCCGATCAGCAAGACGGCACCATGGCGGCCGTGCTCGGACTCGACGACGATCAGGTCGACATCGCATGCCAGAGGACCGCAGGTGAGGTATGGATCGCCAACTACAATGCTCCCGGCCAGGTGGTGATCGCCGGAACCCCCGAGGATGTCGACCGGGCCACCACCCTCGCCAAGGGTCTCGGCGCGAAGCGGGCCATGCGATTTCCTGTGGGTGGGGCCTTCCACACTCCTCTGATGGCACCGGCACGCGACCGGCTCCGCAAGGCGATCGAGCAGACCGAGTTTCGTGCCCCTGAGCGTCCGATATACGCCAACGTCGACGCCAGCCCTCACGACGACGCCGAGCCCTGGCCCGACCTTCTCACCGCTCAACTCTGTTCGCCGGTCCGTTGGAAGCAGACTCTCCGTCATCTCGAGGCCGACGGCCTGCGGACATTCGTCGAGATCGGCCCCGGCAACGTTCTCACCGGTCTCGCCAAGCGCACTGTGGCCGATTGCAAACGCATCTCCGTGTCGGCTCCCAGAGACCTCGACGGCCTCCTTGAGTTTCTTGCCAGCCAACCGTCTCCGGCACCAGGCCATCTCGAAGGCGAGCATCTGTTCGCGACCGAACGCCTGGTGGTTTCTCCGGCGGCCGGAGTATTCGCTCCAGCCGCCGACTGCCAGGCCGGCACGACCATCGACGTCGGTCATATTCTCGGACAGGTCGGGGCACGCGAAGTCGTTAGTTCGTTCTCGGGCGAAGTGATCGGGGTGCTCGCTCTCGAAGGAGAACGAGTGAAGACCAATCAGCCGATCGCCTGGCTGCGGACCGCCTGATGGCCATCCGCATAGCCGGCATCGGCACATCGCTACCCGAGAAGATCATCACCAACGACGATCTGGCGGATTCGATCGACACCAGCGACGAATGGATCAGCGAACGTACCGGCATCCGTCGTCGCCATGTCGGTGGGCTCACCTCACAGATGGCAATCGAATCCGGACGGGTTGCCATGGCCGACGCCGGGGTCTCCCCCGATGACATCGAGCTTCTGGTCCTGAGCACCACCACCCCCGATCAGCGTTTCCCGGCCACCTCGGCGGTGGTTCAATCCGGACTCGGACTCTCGTGCGGTGCCTTCGACGTCAACGCCGTCTGCGCCGGATTTCTCTACGGATACGTCACCGCCTACGGGCTCATGTCGATCCCGGGAGGACCATCACGGGTGTTGCTGTGCGGCTCCGACTCGTTGGCGTCTCTCACCGACTGGACCGACCGCAGCACCGCGATCCTGTTCGGCGACGGTGCCGGATCGGTGATACTCGAGCAGCACGAGGAAGGCGAACTCCTCGGCTGGGATCTCGGCACCGACGGAAACCTGCGATCAATCCTCTTCTGCAACCACGGCGAGTTCATCCAAATGGAAGGGCGCGAGGTGTTCAAGAAGGCAGTTCGGGCTGTCGTCGGATCAGTCGAGAAGGCCCTTTCCAGCGCCGGTCTCACCCCCGACAACATCGACGTCTTTCTTCCCCATCAGGCCAACATCCGTATAATCGAAGCCATTGCCAACCGGGTTGGCATACCTATGGAAAAGACCCACAACGTGATCGCCGACACCGGCAACACCTCTTCGGCCAGCATTCCGCTGGCGATGGCCAAAGCCCAGGCCAACGGGGTTCTCCAGCCGGGCGCGGTCGTCTGCATGACCGGGTTCGGTGGGGGCATGACCTGGGGCACCGCGGTGGTGAGATGGTGACCAGCCGAGTCGTTCTCATAACCGGCGGCAACCGCGGAATCGGGCTCGCCACCGCTCGGCGACTCGCCGACGCCGGACACAAGGTCGCGATCACGTCTCGGTCCGGCCAGGCCGACGACGCAAGCGGTCTCTCGGTCGTGAAATGCGATGTCACCGACACCGAGTCGGTCAACAACGCTGTCGATGAGGCGGAGGACCTTCTCGGGCCGATCGAGATCCTCGTGTCCAACGCAGGCATCACCGATGACGGCCTTGTTCTGCGCATGAAGGACGACGCCTTCACCAGCGTCGTCGACACCAACCTCACCGGCAGCTTTCGAGTGGCCCGAAGAGTCGTCAAGTCGATGATGCGCGCCCGCTGGGGCCGTATGGTGTTCATCTCGTCGGTGGTCGGACTCGGCGGACAGGCCGGACAAGCCAACTACGCCGCTTCGAAAGCCGGCCTCATCGGACTGTCCCGATCGTTGGCCAAGGAATTCGCGAGTCGTAGCATCACGGTCAACGTGGTGGCGCCGGGCCCGATCGAGACCGACATGCTGGCTGAGCTCAACGAAGAGCAGCGCGAGGCGATGCTGTCGATGGTCCCGCTCGGCCGGCTGGGCTCCGCTGATGAGATCGCCGCAGCAGTTCAGTTTCTCGCATCCGACGAGGCCGGCTATGTGACCGGTAGCGTTCTTCCCGTCGATGGCGGCCTTTCGATGGGCTGACCCAACCATCGAGCAAGACAAATCCGACAGACTTCGGGAGGCCTCAGCTTCCCGCCGAAAATGGAGATATCAAGTGAGTGACGACAACTTCGCACGATTCAAGAAGTGTGCCGTGGAGGTTCTCTCGGTTGAGGAATCAGCCGTTGTTCCGGATGCGACATTCGAATCCCTCGATGCCGACAGCCTCGACCTCGTCGAGCTGGTCATGGCGCTCGAGGAAGAATTCGATGTCACCGTGGAGGAAGAGGAGCTCGACGGCGTGACCACCATCAACGCCGCATTCGAACTCGTCACCTCCAAGCTCTGATGGAAGGCCGCCGCGTCGCGGTCACCGGTATCGGAGTTGTCGCCCCTTGCGGTATCGGCGTCGACGACTACTTTGCCGGTCTTTGCGGACCCCCCAGAACCGGAGAACGCCGAGTCGAGGGCTTCGACGCGGGTAGCTACTTCGACAATCCCAAGGAAGCCCGACGCGCCGACCGCTTCACACAGTTCGCGGTGGCTGCCGCTGCCGAAGCTGTCGCCCAGGCCGGCGATCTCACCGCCCATCCCGACCGAATCGGCACGTTCATCGGCACCGGGGTCGGCGGCCTCCAGACCTTGGAAGCCCAGGTCGAGGCCCGGCTGAGCAAGGGAGCTCGGCGCGTCTCGCCCTTCCTCGTTCCGATGATGATGTCCAACGCCGCGGCCGCCACCTTGTCTATGAAGTACGGCTGGACCGGTCCGTGCGAGAACACGGTCACTGCCTGTGCAGCCGGCACCCATGCCATAGGAAACGCGGCCCGGTTGGTCGCCAATGGTCGCTGCGACGTGGTCGTGGCGGGCGGAAGCGAGGCACCGTTCACGGAGACTTCGGTCGCTGGGTTCGCCAACATGACTGCTCTGTCGGGTTCCGGCACGAGTCGGCCCTTCGACCTCAACCGCGACGGCTTCGTCATGGCCGAAGGCTGCGGTGTGCTCATCCTCGAAGAGATGGATATGGCCCTGGAGCGCGGCGCCACGATCCTCGGTGAGATTCTCGGGTCGGCCAGCACCGCCGACGCCCATCACATCACCGCGCCTGCCCCCGGCGGCACCGGAGCCATCAATTGCATGCGCTTGGCAATCGCCGATGCCGGGCTCGATCCGGCCGACATTGCCCACGTCAATGCCCACGGCACCTCCACCAGCAAGAACGACGAGGCCGAGGCCCACGCCATGGCCACCGTGTTCGGACTTCCGGGGCCGATCATCACTTCAACGAAGGGGATCACCGGCCATGCGCTCGGCGGCGCCGGCGCCATCGAGGCGGTGGCGGTGTTGTTGTCGATCGGACATGGCGAGATCCCGCCGACCTCCGGATACGCGACCCCAGACCCCGAGCTTCCCGAGATCGACATAGTGAGCGCCGAGCCTCGTCAGTGGACTCCGGGCCCGTCCATGTCCAACTCTTTCGGATTCGGCGGTCACAACGGGTCGATCGTGATAGGGCCGCCCCCGGCCTGACGCCGCGGGTTCGACGACCGCCGACTCAGCCGGCGTCGACGATCACGAACATCAACTCGCACTCACAAGCGACCTTCCCTCCGACGAGGGCCTGACCGGCTCCTTTGCCGGCACGAGCCGACATTCGGGTCATCTCGGCCCTCAACTCCAGGGTGTCGCCCGGAACTGCTTGGCGGCGGAACCGGGCCTTGTCGAGGCCACCGAACAGAGGCAGACGCCCGGCGTACTTCTCGTCGGTGAGCACCGCTATCGCCCCCAACTGGGCTATCGCTTCGCACATCAGCACCCCGGGAAGGGTCGGCCGACCCGGGAAGTGCCCGGCGAAGAACGCCTCCTCCCCCGAGAGATGCCACAAGCCCGCCGCACTGAGTCCCGGTTGCAGATCCGTCACCTCGTCGACGAAGAGGAACGGATCGCGGTGAGGCAGGATGTCGGCTGGGCGGGGGTAAGCCATGGTGTCTCCAAGGTCGTCTGTCGGGGCGGATAGGCCGAAAACGTCGACGTGGGGGCAGCACAGGCCACCCCCACGTCGCAAATCTATTCAGGCAGGCCGT
>JAJCXW010000072.1 GCA_029263235.1 Acidimicrobiales bacterium | reverse complement strand
CAAGCACCTCTAGCTCAATTGGTAGAGCATCGGACTCTTAATCCGCAGGTTCTGGGTTCGAGTCCCAGGGGGTGTACCACTCAGAAGCCTCAGGTCAGACCCGGTTTTCGGGCGACCTGGGGTTTCGTCGTTTTGGCGTGTTTTACGCCCGTGGTCACACGGTGGTCACACTAGATCCGCCGCCATCCGCCGAATGCCCAGCATCGCTCGAAGCGACTATCGGTCGGCTGGGCCAGAACGCACCGGGTTGCTGGGGTATCCGATCGGGCCGATCTTGATGACGACATGCCGACAGGACGCTCCTCGTGCAGCAGTTGCTCGTCTTACTCCCAGAGAAGGCCAGTTCGTGGCCTACCTCCACGCGACGGCACCCCATGCGGCATCCACAACCGCGACACCCTGGTATCCAACGCGAGTCTTTGCGGCTGAGATCGCCAGCTTCTTGTTAGTGCCAAGACTCGGACCGAGCGCGCCGCCCGTCCCCAACTCGCGCCAGTCGCTCCACACCTTCCGGACTCCGAGAGGGTGTGGGCTATCGAGCGCCTGGGCCGTCAGCCCTGCGAGCGACCCCGTAGCTGTCAACCGGGCGACGGCGAGGCGCAGGACGACTTCAAAGGACATAGCGAGGCCAGACATCGTTCGCGTCACCTGCTCGAGGTGATGGGTCGTGGCAATCCAACCGGCATCGTGAGCGGCCAGGTTGCGAAGGCGAAGGGCATCCTCAAGCTCCGACTTCATGCCCGCAGTCGACAAGCCGCTTCCAGCGGCGACCGTCCCCAAGCACTGCCATGGCGCAGCAACGCCGAGTGATTTGAGCATCGATGCGACAGATTTCACCCCCAGGTTGGACGACTCGTGCCCGGCGTAGAACTGGGGCAGTTTCGCCGGCCCTCCAGCGAGGCTCGACAATCGAGCCGCCTCCTCCAGCAGGAGAGTCCTTTTCGATGCCGTCGGAGCTACGCGGACCTGGAACGACAGACCTGCAAGCTCTCCGCTCTCGATTGCGTCAGTCAGGAAGTTGGGGAGCTGGGCGGCTGTCCGCCCCTTCGACGAGACCTTGTCGACTGCCGTCCGAAAACTCAGCCTGACAAATGACTCGCAAAGGCTGAACGAAGCCGCTATCGCCCCACGGGTCGCAAGCCGCTGGGTAGATACGGACCGAGGCGTGCCACCAGCCGACAGGGAACTCAGCACCGGCGTTAGATCCCGGACGGCTGCGAGATCCCTCACAAGCTCGTCGTACACCGCCCTGCGTGCAACCACCGCCAACTCACCCTTCGCTAGTCAGCCGCGACACTGCTCAGCATGTCGGAAATCTTCTGAACTCGATAGCGAACGTTCGCCCTGTTGTTCGTCGCAACGGTGATCGCACTGACGAAGGTTTCGTCGCTACCGAGGTCTTCAGTCGCCGCAACCACGGCATCGCTGCGCCCGATGAGCGTTTCCAGCTTCGAGTCTCCGATCGCATCTACGGCAACCATCTGAGCGTCGTACATTGCAGAGATCAGCTGATCCCTCCACCCGTTGGGAGTTGGCCGACGGAAGGCCAGGTCTCCCCAGAGGGCCTCGCAACGGTCGACGGCTCGGTTGAAACGCCCGATCAGCTTCTTGGCGTCCTTCTCCCCAAGGTCAATGTGGCCCCGCATGAAGTCATCGAGTGACTGCCGGTATGGCCGGCCAAACTCCTTCCACGACCGCCGCATCGTCAAGAAACGGAGCACGAGTTCGGCATCGACCATGCGAGCAAACGCAGGTGACTTCCGCGTCCGGATCTTCAGCTGCTGACGAAGGAAGCTGTTCTCCGAAGCCAGCATGATCTCGGTGTTCAGAGGACTCCGGAAAGCGACGTTTCTGACTTCTTGGGGGTTGAGGGTCTCGCCTCCCGTGTTGAGGCGATAGAAGACCTCGTACTTCCAGCTCGGATCGCTCTGGCGCAGAACCGTCACGACGTCCAAGCTCATCCGGATGTCCAACGCCTGGCGGATGTCCGGGTGGAGTTCTTCGAATGAGGTGCCCTCGAGTTCCGTGAAGCGCTCCAGATCAGTCAGCACCAGATCACCGCGGAAGAAGTCTGCGACCGCTTGCAAGCGCTGCTTCCCATCGATCACCAGGAACGGGCTCTTGGGCTCTTCGGCGAGGAAGATCGGCGGGATCGGAACGTTGAGCAGGAAGCTCTCGATCAAGGCCGACTGCTTCTGCCTCGTCCATCGCTCCCGCCGCTGAAACGCTGGGTCAAGATCGATAACGCCGCTTTCGACGCGGTCCACCAAAGATCCCAGAGCAACCTCCCCCGATGTGACAAGAAGAGCATCTTGGGCCTGCTCGAAGCGCTTGAGGACTTGATTCATGTCGGCCACGACGGGGCACCTCCGAATGCCTGACGGTATCAGCCATCGCCAGGGCGCTCGTCAACAGGTTCGGCTGGGGCTCCGTCGCCTCGCTCTGGTGACCAAAGAGCCGGGTCAGGGAACGCGCGTGATCAGGTGGCCCAGCCGGCGGGTTGCGTTCCAAGGCGTGCGAGGTGTGAAGTCCTCGCGTCTGCAGCAGACCGCCACTTCTCGAACGTGGGATCGGGGAGTTCATCATGCTCCAGAAGAAAGTCCCAGAACGCCAGGACCCCGGCGAACCGACGGTCGTTCACGGTCGCCTGAAGAACCCGGTCGGCAGCCGGGTCGCTCTCCCCGACGCTGTGGAACAAGTCGGCTTCGATCCGCAGAAGTGTTTCGTACAGACGATCGCCGAACCAGTCGAGGTCCGACGCCGTCTGGCGAGCGGCCTGAGCGTGTTCGGGCCGCCAAAGCACGCCGACGGTGCGTGAGTAGCCGATCGCCAAACTCTGTGCGTTTCGCCTTGCGTCCTCGGCTTGAGCTGGCGTCAGATGATAGAAACGCTTGTCCCACAGATAGCTGTACGAACCCCGCTTGGTCGACTGCAGCTGATTCGTCATGACTGCGTACGCTGGCAAGAAGGCTTCCAGCGCCTCCGGTGGGAACGCGCCGGGCTCGGTCGCTGCCTGGACCAGCCTGAGAGGTAGTCGCTGCTTCGCCTCCGAGATCGGATCTGGCGGCGTTTTTGGCCTACGGCTGAAGAGTCCCATGCGTCTGCGCTACCCCGCCTTCTCGGTCTCGTGCTGCGCGCCCAACAGACGTCGCCATCGTTCGCATCGTGCACGAGTCGACCTTACCAGCGCGAGGCAATCCCGGCGAGGGTGCCGTCGTCTGGAGCTGGGATCTGGCTAGTCAACGAGCCCTGCCGCCGCCTCGGCTGCTTCTCGTTGGTGGCCTGGGAGGACGTGGCCGTAGACTTGGAGGGTGAAGGCGACGTCTGCGTGGCCGAGGCGTTCGCTGACCATTCTGGGGTTCTGGCCCATCGACAGCAGGTGGGTTGCGTGGGTGTGGCGTAGCCCGTGGAGGGTGAGGTAGGGGACGTCGGTTGCTCGGACGAGTTCGGTGAAGCGTTTGCCGATGTTGTCGGGGTGGGTGTGGGTTCCGATGACGGTGGTGAAGACGTAGCCGCTTTGCCGCCACCCGTCCCCTACGAACTCGGCGGCTACAGCTTGCTGACCGCGGTGGGTTCTGAGGATGCCGACGGTCTTGTCGTCGAGGTCGATGGTTCGGCGTGAGCGGCGGGACTTTGGGGTGCCGATGACGGGCTTGCCGTCGATGACTCCAAGGGTGCGTCGGACTCCGAGTTGCTTGGTGTTGAGGTCGATGTCCTCCCATTTGAGGCCACACACCTCTCCCCTTCTCATGCCGGTGAGGGCTGTGAGGCGGATGAGCGGGTACAGCTCGTGCTCTTCCGCTGCGGCGAGCAGGGTGCGAAGTTCGTCGGGGGTCCAGGAGATTCGGTTGGTCTCGAGCTGGGCGGTGCTGGGTTTGTCGGCGAGGCGGGCGACGTTGCGTTGGATGATTCCTTTGCGCTCGGCGTCTGTAAGCGCCTTCTGGAGTACCTGGTGGACGCGGCGAACGGTCTTGGGCGACAGCGGCCGGCCCTTCTGGCCGCCTTGCTTGACGAGCGTTCGATAGAGGTGGAGGGGGGTGAGGTTGGCGAGCTTGGTGTCGGCCACGTTGGGCCTGACGTAGCGGCGGATTTCGTTGCGGTAGTCGGCGATGGTGCGCGGCGTCTTGTTGGTGTTGGGGAGGCCGTCGAGCCAGAGGTCGAGGTACTCGAGGAAGGTCATGTGTTCAACGTCGAAGAGGTGTCCGCCGACGTCGATTGCTCGGCGAGCGTCGTCGAGCGCGGTGCTGGCTTCGGCTTGGGTGACGAATCCTCGTTTACGGCGTTGGCGTCGCCGGCCGGTCTCGGGGTCATCGCCGAGGTCGATGACGTATTGCCAGAGGGTGCGTCCGTCTGAGGTCGTGTACTTGGTGATGCCGGGTTGGCGTCGGGGCACTACGGCTCCTCGTGACGTGCGCTGGGCGAAACGTGTTGAGGTGACCCTTCGGCGGTGTCACGAGCCGGTGCCGCCGTTGCTCGGCGACTGGCATCGAAGGTAGCCGACGCGGCGCTCACCATGATATCCCGTCGTCGATTTCCACCTCCGCCGCGGGTTCGACGGCGGTTTGGGGTGCGTGGTCGATGGCGGCGGTCTTGGATCGGCTCTGGGCGAGGTCGTGGCGGGTGTTGTTGAAAGGGTCGGGATGCAGCCGGCCGTTCTCGTCGCGTGAGGCGACCGTGTAGAGGTGGTTTCTGTGGCGGCCACGGGAGAGCCCGGTGTAGCCGAGTTCGTTGTAGAGGCCCTCGTCGCCGAGAAAGAACGTGTCGTCACACGTCATGCCCTGGGCTTTGTGAACGGTGAGGGCGTAGCCGTGCAGCAGGTGGCCAGCGTTGATGTAGTCGTCCGGGGCGACGATCGCGGTGCCGTCATCGAGAACGATCCCCAAGCCGTCGCTGGTGGAGAGCGACACGGTGGCCTGATGTCCGTTGAGAAGGCCGAGCTTGTGCCGGTTTCGGGTGGCGACGACCCTGTCGCCGGCCGCGAACTCGGCGACGTCGTTGCGCCAGATCGCATCGCCGATCTCACCGACCGAACGGAGCTGGCTTCGGGCCCGGCTGTTGAGGTCGGCAACGTCGGCTCGGGTCGAGGCGATCATGATCGCATGACGACCAGCTGATCGAGATTCGTGCCAGTCAGCGACGAGCGCCGTTCTCGTCGTGTCGGCGTCACGGCCGGTGGTGAGGTTGCCGGATCGTTCGAGATGTCCGAGCGCCCGGTCGATGTCGAGTCGCCGCAGTGCTGCCAGCGCGGCTTTCTGGTCAGGATCGGATTGTCGTCGGTTCTCGCTGAGCTGTATCGGTTCGATCCGCTTGGCGATCGCCGCGAACGTGCCGCCGGCTTCTATCTCCGGTAGCTGGCGTTGATCTCCCACCAGCACGACCTTCGCCTTGGCGGTGCCGGCGTGGTCGATCAGTTTGGCGAGCTGCATCGTGGCGACCATCGCCGCTTCGTCGACCACGACCACCGTCCGGTTGTCGAGCGTCACCTGGTGCCTGTCGAGCGCGTGAAGGGTCGAGTGCATTGTGTGGCTGGGGATGCCCGCGCCCGATCGAAGCTCGGCGGCGGCCCTCGCCGACAACGCTGCGCCGACAACTTGGAACCCGTCACGGTGATAGGCGTCGCGCAGCGCGTCGAGTGCAGTGGTCTTGCCCGCGCCGGCTTGGCCGATCACCACCGTGACCGCATCACCAGAGAGCGCCGCGATCTCAACCAGCCGGCGCTGCTCATCGGCGAGGCCGGGGCGAGCCTCGAGCGCAGCACGAACGGCCTCATCGGAAGCGATGCACGTACCGCTGGCGACACCCTCGACCGCAGCACTGGCCGCCGCAGCCTCGGCATCGAGCACCCGTTGGGTCGTGTAGAGGTCATCGCCGAGCTCGATGGCGTACTCGCCGGCCAGGAACCGGTCGGCACGGCCAAGGATCATGACGAGCGACGCTCCGTCTGCCGCGCTGCGACACACAGCACGGATGGTGTCCCACCTGTTGAACGTCGACTGATGCGCCGTCACGCTCAGGGAGAGCCATCCATCGGACTCGTCCAGCTCGACCGCCCGTGGCTTGGCGAATACTCGAGACACTTGGAAGTGCTGCCCGGCTGCCCGCTGGGCCCACCAGGCTCGCATCGTCGCCGTGCCGGGATCCTCGGTCTTGGTCGGACGGGCTTCCAGAGCCACCAGCCGGGCCGCCCGGCCGCCCGTCACGCCGAGATCCTTCATCACGTTCTTGATGACCCGACGGCGCCGGCTGAACTCGAGCATCACGTAGCTGTCCACGCCGAGCACCTCGGCCACACCATGACGGTCGACCTTGTCGAACAACCATCCGGGCGACTCCGCCAACTCTTTGCGCAGCACGGCCTGAAAGACCGCTTCGGCCGTGTAGCGAATCCGGTAGATCAGCCGAGTGTCGAGCGCAGTGATTCGCCCGTCAGGGCCACGGGCCGCGTTAGCGACGATTAGATGCCGGTGAAGGTTCGGGTCACCGAGCCGACTCGTTCGGTGATCAAACGACGCCACCGCCAGGCCACCGGCGGCGAGACTCACCGCACCGCCATGGCCACGACGCACCCGCGCCGCGTCGGACTCCAACAGACGGATCACCGAATCCTCGGCGACGTCGATGGCATGTTCGACCGCGGCGCTGATCTCGGGACTGCCAAGAGCCCACATCACCGACATCGACTTCGGAACGCTCAACGTCACATCAAGCGCTTTCGTCGAAGTCGGCAGGCTCGTCAGCCGGGCACCGGTATCGGGCCTTACCCCTTCCAGAATCGAACGGAAATCGGTCGAGTTGACCGGACCGGTCAGACCGAGCTCGGCCGCGAGCGTGCCGTGCCATCGGCCGATCCGCTCCTCATCGGAGTAGTAGCCGAAGGCGTCGTCACGTTCGACTTCGCCCAAGTAGTAGTCCGCCGAACGGACCTTGCCGATCGAGATCACCGACACCGCCGCTCACCGGCAATCCGGCGCCCGCGGACGGCTTTGGCCGCACCCGAGGTGCATCGGTGTGGACCATCTGTCAATGCAAAGTGGTGCAGTCGATCGACGGCGCCGGCTAAGAGTGGTCGGCCGGAACCGGAGCGGCGGCCATACGCTCGATCGCAGCAGCCGGAACTCGGTAGGAACCTCCGATCGCTACGTTGGGCAGCCCCTCGCGCCCCGCCGTCTGGCGATAACGACGAGCCGCCAGGTACGCGGCGTTGCGGGAAATCCGCAAACAGGCCGCTGCCTCCGGAATCGTCAAGAACCGATTCTCCGAATCTGACATCAATACGTCCTTTCCCTGTTGTTTTCACACAACCCAAAGGCGCATCGAACACCCGAGACGCGACAGTGCCAGGCCAGAATCCCGTTTGGTGCAGTGATTTCCGCCGTTGGTGCAGTCGCCGGTTCAGAACTTGGTGCAGTGCTATAGGCGCCTCACCTCACTGCACCGACCGCCGTTGCAGAGGAGATCGGCCCGGTCGAGGACCGGCCCGTCACCCGCTGTAGATGCGTCAATCTTGGTAAGGACGGCACCCGTGTCGTAGGGCAACGGCGCGGTCCCCCTAGCTAGGCCGACGGTACGCGCCATCGATCCGACACCAGCTCGCTCGACATTGGGCCTGATGCGAACTCCCATTAGGCGAGTGGAGAACTCGAACTCTGTCGGCAGACCTAGAATGATCCCACCTAGCCCCCTTCGTCGACATCATTGGCTCTCATAGCGAGAGAGACCAACCTGAGAAATTCAGCCTGTCGGTGGCCTGATTCGACTCCAAACGTGGCTGATCCGATTCCCCCGCGAGCGGCCGCTTCAGCAATCGTTTCCCGCGGACGACCTGAGTCCGATCTCGCCAAGATGTCGAGAAGCCGAACTCCGCTGTCTAGTTGCTCTCCGATGCCAAACTGCACTACGTCGCCGAGCGGCATACAAGATACGACTATCGAATCCGTATGATTAATGCCGGCTCTCGACTCCGGGGTGAAGATGCCGTACAGGGCGCGGTCAGAAAGCGCCAGCACTCCCAAGATCGGTAGCTGTCCCGATCGGCTCACCAAGGCGCCCACACTCCAACCCGTTACTTCAGAGTCGCCCCGGCTAGCGATAACGGAGCCGACCAATCGTGAATGGTCCCTCGCTGGCCACTCGACAGATGAGCCATGGTCATCCGTCGGCACGGCCCTCGCTCGCGACCAAACCTCACTCTCGACACGCGACCTCAAGTACTCAGACGCGGCCGCAATGTCAGACTCCGAGCCGCCGGTAGCAGTCCAGTATCCGACGCTGTCGCTCCGCCACGGGCTGAAACGGACCTCCCGTTCGGAGTCATCGCGCCCTACCGTCACCGTCACCGTCACCGATTCGAGGCAGAGCAACCGATCGCGAATCACCTCAAACACTCCACGATCGCCGCTATGGAAGCTGACTCTGACGACCCGCCCCTGCTGCGTGCTGAGAGTGAAGCCTCCGCCATTCACCCATCGGTGGAGCCACTCAATCGTAGTGAGAGAAATCCGGTGCGATCGTTTTGGTGAATCCGAAGGAATGAGATATACCGCGTGCGTCGAAGCAACCACCGTCGTGTCCTTCGCTTCCACGCGAGTGACGTCGAAAGCGATCATCTTTTCGCCAGCGACCAAGCGAGCACCCAATCGCCGTTCTATCTTTCGAAACGCCACACGTTCGATGATGCCCAATGGAGTCACGCGACCTTTCAATTGGTAGCGGTGGCAGCAGGCGGAACGCAATACCTCCAGCTTTCCCGCGATCGGGGAGCGGGACCTGTCCGTCGTTTGTCCAAACGTAGATACAACGCCCGCGGACCTCCGAGGTTCATCATCTCACGTCTCGAGAGAACGTTCCATCTGACCAGAGTGAGCCGGTCGAGCATGCCGTGCTGTTCTTCCCAGAGCTGCCATCCTGCCCGCGAGGTGCGCCGCTGGGTCAAGCCGTCGGACGTGGGGCGTCGGTGGGGTTTGCCCTGCGCGGAGGCCACGAAGGACGGGGGTGATGGCCTCCTCTAACCTACGCACGAGCCAAGAGAAGGGCGGATTGACATGAAGACGGTTGGAAACATTCTGTGGATCGTGTTTGCGGGCTTCTGGACAGCAATCGGCTGGCTTATCCTGGGTGGTTTTTTTGCGATCACCGTCGTGGGGCTTCCGTTCGCCCGGCAGTGCCTGAAGCTGGCTCGTCTCACGTTTTGGCCGTTCGGGCGCACAGTGGTCAAATCACCGAACGCGTCGACGCTCGGGCCTGTCGGCAACGTCCTCTGGTTCATCCCGGGACTGTTCATGGCAGTGTGCTACGTCATTGGCGGGTTGTTGCTGTTCATCTCGATCATCGGGATCCCGTTCGGCGTGCAGTCATTCAAGTTTGCTCAACTCTCGCTGGCGCCGTTCGGCAAGGAGATCGTTCGAGCGAGGGACGTCACGACAGCCCTGGGCAAATCGCAAGGGTGATCAGCCTGCGTCGATCGATTCGGCCACCGAGTATCACATCTTGGCTATCAAACCTTGACGAAACGTAAAGGTTTGATAGCCTAGATCGGGTGAGGGTTCAGACTGTCTCCCCGAGTGCGCTCCCAGACTGGCTGCTGGGACAAGGCCGGCTATTCGTCACTACGGCCGAGATAGCTGAACTGACGGGGCTTGCGGAGTCGGCGGTTCCCGTCCACCTCCACCGAGCTCGATCGGCCAACAAGATCATCTCGGTCACCAAAGGGGGCTGGGTTCCGGTTCCCCCCATCTACAGATCCGCAGGGGCTCCACCTCCGATCCACTACATCGACTACCTCATGGAACACCTCGGCCACCCGTACTACGTCGGCTTCCTGTCGGCTGCTCGGATTCATGGGGCCTCCCACCAGGTCCCGATGGTGCTGCAAGTCGTGACCCCGGCACTGCTGCGCGACCGGCGGGTCGGCAGCAGCCGCTTACAGTTCATTCGGCGCTCCTGTGCAGCGCAGAGGGCCACGCGAAGCCACGACACCGAAGCGGGCCCGGTGACGATCTCGACCCCGGAAACTACGGTGTTCGATGTCGTCGAGGCGCCGGAACGGGCCGCCGGGCTCGGCAACGTCGCGAACGTGCTCGGTGGATTCATCATCGATGAACGCATCAACGCGGCCGCCTTGGCCGAGGCGGCCGCTCGCTACCCGAGAACCGTCGTTCAACGAACGGGCTGGCTACTCCAGCACATGGCCGGCGAGGTCGGCCATCGAATCGACCTCGCACCACTCGTCCAACACATCGATGGCGCGGACTACACCCCCCTCGATCCCCAATCGCCTGCCCACGGCGACCGAGATCCCGTCTGGCACGTCGTCGAGAACACCGAAGTGGAACACGACCTGTGATCACACAACCCGGGTTGGACCAATGGCGCGTCGAGGTCCCGTGGGTGACGCCCGACATCGTCGAGCAAGATCTGGTGCTCTCGCGGCTCATCGTCGAGATCGCCAATCACCCAATGCTTGGCGACGAACTCATCTTCCGCGGTGGCACCTGTTTCCACAAGGTGTGGCTCGACCGGCCATGGCGCTACAGCGAAGACCTCGACTACGTGCGCCGTACAGGGGGCGGGGTTGGCAAGATCCTTGATGCCCTCCGCGATATCGCCGACATTGTGGGTTTCGAACGCGCCAGCACCGACGTTCGTCGACACCCCAAGATCCGACTGTTCTCCACCTTCCGAAGCGGACAGCCCATGCGCATCAAGATCGAGATGAACACCTTCGAGCGACCACCGGCACGGCCAATCACCAAAGTTCCCTACCGCATCGACAACCACTGGTTCAATGGGCAAGCCGATGTCGCCACCTTCGCCCTCGAAGAACTCGTAGCGACCAAGATCCGCGCACTGTTCCAACGCAGGAAGGGTCGCGACCTGTTCGACATGTGGTTGGCCGTCGAGGAAGCCAAACTCACTCCCGAAGCAATCGCCACAGCGTTCGGGCCCTACCGCCCCAACGGCTGGACACCAGCGCTGGCCATCGAGAATCTGGAAGCCAAACTCGAAGACCCACGATTCACCAACGACCTCAGCGACCTCGTCCCCAACTGGCCCGCCGACTACACCATCGAAGCCGGCGGCGAGATCGCTCGATCCATCATCGAGGCGGTCGGATAGTCCTTCCCGTGGTCACGAGGTGGTCACAGTAGATCCCTGCAGGCCTGTTATCCACAGGTATTAGACGGGAATCGGCACGACCCCGAAACCTCCGTTTCCCCAGGTAAGACGGCATTTTCCGCGACAATCTGGTACCAGCCGAAACACCCGATCCGCTGCTCTTAATCCGCAGGTTCTGGGTTCGAGTCCCAGGGGGTGTACCACTCAGAAGCCTCAGGTCAGACCCGGTTTTCGGTCGGCCTGGGGTTTCGTCGTTTTGGCGATGGCCTATGGGTCATCGCAATGGTCTACCTCAACAGACCCAACACCAATGAGTCTGCTGCGTTCTGCCTCGGTGAGTATCGAACTCCGGCAGCACGCCGCACTTTCATGCGCCAGGCGGCAGATCGTCCGGACGTGCCTAGGTCAACAACGCCCGACAGCGTTCACTGCGCTCCGAGACGAGCGTCACCAGCCGCCGGGGAAGATCGGTCGGTAGCTCGCTGATGTTGTCATCGCTGGCAGCGTCGGCGATGGCGTCGGGTGTGCGTTCTGCCAAATCGATCACCCGCGAAATGAGCCGGCCCCGGTCAAGCTTGAGTTCGTCAGCAGCATGTTCCCAAGCGCTTCGCCGATCACTCCGGCGCAGCCCGTAGTCGCTGCCGACCTTCATGGCGAGCTTGATTCTGTGGCCGTTGCTGTCGTCGTACGGGAGGACCGAAGTGATGTCGTATAGTGGCGCCATCCTGATCTGGTTCCCCGCAAGCAGAAGGCTGTAGTTCTTGGCGTGAGCATCGGTTCCCGCGATCAGCCAGTTGAACGCGAGCGCATCGGCGAATCGCCAGACGTCCGTCTCGGCTTCGGGGCTAGGGATGGTCGATCTGAGGAGTTCGGCGATCTGCCCTGGGGCAGGGCCGCCATCGGACTGATACTTGTAGGCGGGTGGGACTGACAAGGCTTGGCAGAGATCTTCCTGGTGGACCCGCACGAGCGTTCCGTCTCGCGTAGCGCGGTCGAACCGTTCGACGACGACGGCGCTCTCATCGTCGAACGTCTCCAATCGAGTGGTTGCTGCTCGAAGACCAAGGCCGCGCGCCGTAGCGAGGCAAAGATGCCCGTTGACACTCTGTGCCTCGAATCCCGCGACTGCCGGCTTGAGAATGTGTGTGGTCGGAATTGACCCCGTCGGCTCGCCCCAGCGACCGTCGGCGTAGTGCAGGGCAGTCTTGGCTTGGGCCCCGTCGAGGCTGAATTGGCCGGTGAATCCGGGGCCGAGCCATCTGGTCGAATCCGCTCGTAATGTGCGCAGTCGCAAGGCCACCTCGGCCTCGGTGAGCCAGGTGATGTCGTCGGGTCTGCTGACGTGGTCGTCGGCCACATCAGGTGGGCGGAACTGCACGGCACCGGCACAGTCGTTGCCAACCTGGGTGCCGAGCAACGGGAATGGTGACGCAACCGAGACCCCGAATTCACGACCCCACCGAGCCAGCACGTCGGCATTGTCGGGCAGGAGGCCCCACAGCCACGGGGTGAGTCGAGTGTCGCCGTGCAGGTCCTGAGCCGGTGGCATCGTACCGACAGCAGCGTCGCCGTCGGGTCATCGCGATAGCCCTCGTCGTAGCGAAGGCGAAGAGCGCCACTCCCAAGTCGCTCGACGCTACCGATCGGCTGCCCCTCCAAGAGGACCGTCAACACGTCCGTGGCCATCAGGACCCGTCCCCGAGGATCTGGCCGAGATCGACACGAGATTTGTCAGGACTTGGCTGCGGAACGAAGGTCACCGCGAGATCGAGAGCGCTTAGTACGGACAGAGCGCGGCCGAGTTCGGCAGTGCGCTTCCCCGTCTCGAGCTCAGATAGCCAGGGACGGCCTGCGCCGGCACGAGCAGCGAGCTCGACCTGTGACAGACCGCGGTCCGTGCGAGCCCGCCGAACCGCGGACCCAAATGCCTTGCTGGTCTGAATCGGTCGCATCGTGATCTCCTACTGGCTTTGCCTTGCCTTCGCACAAGGACAAGAACGCTTTGTCGCCGTTCGAAGACAAGGGCTTCTTGTAGTCGTTCGGAGACAGTCGCCATACCGCGGAAAGTCGCGTATCTCCAGATCAGACAACACCATTCGCGATGATCCGGCACCAGACGAAACACTCGATCCGCTGCTCTTGATCCGCAGGTTCTGGGTTCAAGTCCCAGGGGGTGTGCCGCAAGAACGCTGGTCACGGCTCCCAGATGTCGAGCGCCACGTTGGTGATCATCCCCGAGTCGTCGAGCCACAGGACCACAGCAAACCACCAGAGGCAGCTGTCGACGCCGACCGGCTGGATGTTGACCTGGGGGAGGCTGTCCAGTTCATCTGGCCAGTCGAGCGGTGGGCTCGCACAGCTGCGAATCGGTCCGGCGGTGATCTTGACACCACCGATTCGGATGTCGTCGAGGATGTTGATCGGCCCGTCGAAGGCTCTGAACCCAGCCGGGGCAACGTCCCACGAGTCACGGTCGCTGAGCTGGGAGCGGCTGACCGTCTCGCCGTCGAGCAGACCGGCGGTGATCTTGACGATGTCGGCGAACGGTACGTCGTCGACCGGCCCGCCCAAAGCGAACCGAGTGAAGGCGAGGGCAGCGGCCTGCTCAACATCGTCGGCCAGCATCGTCGGCTCTACCGCTGAGTGCTCGATCGCGAACGGGAACCGGAGGGTGTCAGGGTCGTCGCTTCCACCCTGGCCGCCGAGCACCAACGTGTAGTCGCCAGGGGCGAGATCGAGAGCCTGCACCGCGAACGGAGCCCATGCCTCACTCGACCCTGGAGTGCTAACCGTGTAGTTGGTGGCGCGGAGGGTGCCCATAGTGAGGCTCCCAGCGAATACCGCCTCGATGGGATCACCCCCGGAGTTCTCGATTCGCACGTCGAGTGATGACTCGAAGGGGCGAGCTATCCCGGCAACGTCGATGCTTCCGCTGCCGAATAGAGGCGACTGAGTGAGCACGATGCCTGCATTCGCCGGGAGACCCTTCACGTCGGGATCGAGGACAAGGTCGACCACGACGATTCCGCGCTCGGGGATGAAGTGAGTGAACGCCCGGACGGTCGGCGTCCTTACCGCCAGCACCAATCCGAATTCACCGTGAACGACATAGACGCCGTCGGCCGTCTCGGTCGCGCCAGACCAGACGGAGGACACGCCTGCGAGATCGAAGGTCACACCAAAGGTTCCCTGCTCGGCTCTTCTGACGTCCGGGAGTCTGGAAGCCGGGCCGACCCCATCTGGGACATCCACGAACGAGTAGTAGGACACCACACCGGTGCCGAAGGTGAGCACGGTTCGCAGGCAGCCTTCGATGACGGTGGCGCTCTCGAGAGCGTAGACATGGGCCGGAGAAGCAATACCGGCCGGTTCGATGACGTCCTCGGCCACGGCGCTGCAGGCGGGAATCTCGTCGAGGGTGACCGGTAGGCCCTCGGGGAGCGCTTCCAGAAACGCCGCATTGACCCAGCCAATCGGTGTACGCCCCCGCAGGGTTGCCGAGGCGGACAGCGCCACAGGATCGAGAAGCTCGATTTCGTACCAGATCTCGCCGTCATCGCGCACGGCCTCCTCGCCGGTCCACTGGACACCGGTGTAGGTCGGCGGGAGCTTGGCCAGGAGGTCGTGATCGACACCGACCCCGGTACGAACATTGAGGAAGGGGTCGTTGGAATCCGCCGCCACGGTCTCGGTGGCGACTCGGAACCGGGTCGACTCCTCGGTGATGAGTCGCTCGGGTTCGGGGGCATTGGCCCAAGAAGCGGTGAGAACCCAGCCGGCGAGGCTGTCGACGACCACTCGCTCACCCGTGAAGATGTTCGTGGAAGTGGCCGCCTCGCCGAAGGCAACCAGCAGTTGGGCGCCCGAGAGATCTACCGAGCTGAGGCTGGCGGGGTCGACGCCAAGGCCGATCGGCTCGACAGATGTGCCGTCGATGGCGGCGATGGTGACACCTGCCGAGCCGCGCAGAACAGCTACTTGCCCGCCGGAGATCGCAATGTCGATGCTGTCCTCCGGCTCGATGAAGTAGTCGGGAAGCGGGACCCGAACGGGGGCGGCTGCGGTGACAAGTGTGAGTAGTTCGACCGCGGTGGCGCCGTTGTCGAACTCCACTAGGCCGGCTGCGTGGGCGCCGTCGACGTCGAGTGCGAGCAGGCGGCCCGAGAATCGGGTGAAGGCCTCGATCAGCTGGCTGCCACGATCGGTATAACCGATCAACTTGGCACCGATCCGAACCAAGACCATGGCTACGCCATCGACAGACCGGAGCCCGACTAGCTCGATTTCGTCGGTGCCGGGGGATTCCAGCAGCGTTGGCGCCGCGTTGGAGCCTGTGACGTGCCAGATCTCGTTCTCGGTGACGAAGACGACTCCTCCTCGGCCGTCGGGGGCCGCAGCACGGGTGTCGTCGGGGGCCGAGGTCGGGTCGGTCAATGCTGAGCCGAACCCGGCAGCCAGCCCGTCGACCAACTCGGCCAGCGCGAAGACGTCGCCGCTGACGTCTCTAGTCACGACGAGCGAGACACCGTCTGAGTTGCTCGGCGGGGCGACCGTAGTCGGTGGGGCGTCGGTGCCGGACACGACAGTGGTGTCACCGTCGGGTGAGCGAGATTCGGAGTCGCTTCCAAACGAGACCGCGAGGAGCGCCATCACCAGGAACGCTCCTGGGAAGCACCGTCTGGGCGAGCGAGGGCTCGCCTCCACCGAGAAGCACATTCGCCAAAGCCCTCTCATCGCCGCGCCATCCATTGCCAACAAGTCCGCCACTTACTTGGTCAATTGTTGCACATCAAGTGCCCGTGCGCCGCTCCCCTGCCCCCGAATAGCATTCGAGGATCAGGCGTGGTGCGGCTCGAGGAGGAGTAGTCAGCGCCTGACGATCACGGCCGACTGCGCCTGACAGAGGATCTCCTGTTACTGTGTATTGCACGGTATGAGCGGTATGGAGTTGAGCAGTAGGCGGATCGACCAGCTCGCGAGCGGGGTGATGGACCTGCTCGTGCTCAGCTTGGCTTGCGAATCTGAGAACTACGGCTACGCGATCGCACAGGAGTTGGAACAACACGGGCTTGGCGGCGTGAGCGAGGCATCCGTGTACACGAGCCTGCGAAGGCTCGAAAAGACAGGCCTCTTGACATCGCGCCGAGAGGCGAGTCCAAACGGGCGTGTACGCCGCTACTACCGCACAACACGGCGAGGAGATCTACAGCTCGACGCACGGCTGTCGGTTTGGGAGGCATTGGTGAATGTGGTGAGTTCTGTCACGGATACTCGGAAGGGATCGAGATGATGAGGGATCGAGCCGGTCGTCGCATCGCACGAAATCTCGAGTCCGAGCTCAGTCTCAGTACCGAGGAGATCGCCTACCTGAGTCGTGTGCGAGTTGCCTCGGCTCGTCTTGGTGGTGTAGCTCGACCTGCCCTGATGGAGGAGGCGGCCGAGGCGCTTTCGGAGCGCCCTGGGGAGTATTCGGCCCACGAGCTGGAGGTATCTCTCGGCAGTCCCGAATCCTGGGTGGTCGGCTATATCGACCGGGAGCAGCTGACGCTCTCAGAGGGCCCTCGCGGGTGGTGGCAGCGAACCCCTCAGTTCACTCGAGTTGGCTTCGTCCTCGGGGTCGCGGTGGTACTGGGTGTCGGGTGGGGAGGGTGGCGCTATTTCACCGCCACACCGCACTTCCTCAATCCTTGCGGCGGGATCATAGCCACTGAGTTTGAGACCTTTCGGGCTGGCGGAGCCAAGGAGTTCCGGGCCACGTTTCGTCAGGACGAACGGATCGGGGTGACGCTATGCCCTCACACGTCGACGCCCGGTGTGACGATCCAGGAGGTATATCGGTCCGACCTGGTAAGGATGGCCTTCCAGTCCGTCGGATCGGAGGTTGATCTCCTCCCGCTAGGTCACTGGATCGGCGATGCGTCGCAGGCGGTGTCGTGGCGTTCCGACGATGTTCCCTGGCTTGCAGATGTCGTGCTCTGGTACGAGATGGAGTACTGCAACATCAGTGGTGCCATCGGTTTCAACACAGTTGAGATCGACTACCGCTACAGAGGTCGAGACCGAACGACGACACTCGACCTTGACTACTGGGTGTTTGTCGACGCGGGTGACAGCTGTACCGACGAGGTCAGAGCAATATCGGACCGCGAGTCAGAGCAGTGGCAGCAGGTCGTGACGGACGGCATCACCCCAGGCGGACCAAATGGCCCGGTCTTCAATATCGAACACGAGAACATCAGCCGTGATCTGTGCCGCTACCTCTCCGGCGTGAAACCGGCACTCGATGCGCAAGGCCAACCGACATTTGACCGGTTCGAGCCTCTGGAAGCCAGAGCTGTGTTCCAGATCGACAACCCGGATTTCGCCGAGAGGCTCATCGACGGCGCCATCTTCGGCATCTGCCCCGAACACCAGGACCAACGCGACAGGCTCCACTCGATCCTGCAAGCGAGCCAATAGCGGTCACGGAGGGCCGCCGATTCAACTCGGGCTGATGGCGACCAGACCGTGGGGATCTCTCGAAACGACGGCTCCGAGCCTGCGGAGGATCGACTCCGGTGGTGATGCCGACAAGTCGATGGCGCTGAACGCTTCACGATCGGTCGCAATGGCCACGAACGACACGTGGGCGCTCTGGTCGGTGGCCGGGTCGTTCACTTGGGTACCCAGCTCGAGAGAGATCCTTCGAATCAAGGCTCGGCGGTCGGCTTCGAATATCTCGTGCAGCGAGCGGATCACCGATTCCTGAACGGTCTGGGTATAGCGGTTCTTCTGTTCTCGGGCTGAAAGGAGAATTACCGTGGACTCATCGGCTGAAGCGTCGTACTGATGCTCCTTGATGCCGGGAATCTCCTCGGGAGAAGGAATCAGAACCCCAATTCTCAGCTCAGCGGCGACCGGATCGAACTCGTATCGGTAGTCGACATGGAACTCATCCGGGTAGATCGAATTGGCGAGAACGATTCCGACGTACGCCTGAACGGCTTCTGCGGTGCCATGGCTGAGACCGTCGATGAGCAGGTCGAGCTCTGCGTTGTGAGCTGCCACCTCGACCTGATGGGCATCGTTCTCGGCACGGTGTCGGGCCTGCTCCCTCGCCAGCGCCGCGATGCGTTCAGACTCGAGACGAACGTGCTCGTCTTCGGCCATTTCCCGACGAGCCCGCACGTCGTCCATCTCCACCGTCCACACTCTCATCGCGTGGGCGTGAGCAGCATCGGCGGCAGCAACCGCGGCGGCCTGCTTCTTCTTCTTGCCGATCAGCCCTGTTGAAGGCTCGACGGGCATGTAGATCGGTTCGACCAAATCAGGGATGGGCGGGAATGCCGGTGTGGGGGTCTCGAGGTCGGCGCGATCGAACGGCAGGTGCTCCACCGGGAGGCGGAGCGTGTCCAGATCCACGAAGTCGTCCACCTCGAGGGTTGCCGCCAACAGGCCATCGACCTGATAGTAGATGTCGGCGAGACGAGCATTCTTCTCTTCGACCTCAGCCTCCATCATGGCAACGTGGGCAGCAGCGGCCTCCTCTTCGGCCCGTTCCCGGTCTGCGAGTGCAGCCGCGATCGCCTGCTGCCTGGCTTCTTCGTCGGCCTTGCGTGTCCTCTTGGATCGGCGAATGGCTTGCTCATGTCTGACAGAAGTCGCCGACTCGGTGCGCTGCCATGCGATGGCGTCCATGCGCGCCCTTCTCGCGGTCCCCACGAAGGTCGGTCGGGCACCGGGGCCGTCCGACCAGCTGTAATTACTCCACCTGAATTCACTCATTTCCTGCCATCCCCGCGGAGCCCGCCGGCAGCGACCTGCTCACCGTACCACCACTCGAGATCTGGAACGGAGCGACTCGACGACTGTCTGGTCGCCAACCATGCCGTCTGACCTTGTTTGGCAGTCGTCCCTAATGAGCGGACGGTTGCAAGCCGATCGTGTGACCGTGGACACTGCAGCGTTTGGTCGCTTGTTTGATCTCCTCCCCGATGCCGTCGTAGTCATCGACTCGGAGGGAGTTCTGCGCGGAGCGAACGCCACCGCCGGCAAGCGATTCGGCTGGACGCTCGAGGAATGGCTGGGCCGCTCCCTGCTCGAGCTGATTCATCCCGACGACATCGAGTGGGCGTTCGCCTCACTGGGCACCGTGGTCGACAAGGAGGTCGGCACCGCCATCGAACTCCGCGTTCGGGCTCGTGACGGATGGCGTCTCGTAGAAGTGATCGGCACACCGTTCGAGGACCAGGGCGAGCAGATGATCGTGCTCTCGGCCCGTGACCTCACCGGACGACGAAAGTGGGAGGTGGCGGGCGACGACACCGAACTGTTCCGGGCGGTCATGCAGAGCTCGGCGAGCCTCACGCTGCTCACCGATGCCGATGGCATCGTCACGGCAGCGTCGGCTGCACTGATCCGCATGACCGGTCGCGGGATGGAAGAAGTGTTGAACCGGCCATTGACCGAAGCCGTCGTACCTGGAGATTGCGCGTCGCTCAACGGAGCTCTCGAACTCCTACGGTCCGGCGCCCAGAGACAGGTGGCGATCGAGGTCGTGCTGAACGCCTCGGGCCGACCGCCGGTGCCATGCCAGTTCTCGATCATCGACCTGCTCGAAGATCCCACCGTCGGCGGCTTCGTCATCTCTGGCCACGACATTTCCGAACTACGGAGGGCGCGCAGCGAGCTGGAGCATCTCGCCGGCCACGACGGCCTCACGGGACTCCCGAACCGCGCCCGACTCGTCGAAGAGCTCGAGCGACGCCTGTCCAACGTCGATCGACGAAGAAAGACCCTCGTAGCGTTCATGGACCTCGACCGCTTCAAGCCGGTGAACGACTTGTACGGCCATGACGCCGGCGACGAGTTGCTCACCGGAGTCGCCCGGCGACTCCAGAGCGCGGTCCGTGGCGACGACCTCGTGGCCCGGTTCGGAGGCGACGAGTTCGTCATCGTCGCCGATGTCAGCAATCACGACGCACCCGACGTGCTGGCCGAGCGACTACATGCGGCGCTGGCTCCACACTTCGAATTGTCGATTGGCGACCTCAACGTCTCGGCCAGTGTCGGGGTCGTCATGTGCAAGACGGGAAGCGACGTGGAGACGGTGCTGGCCGAAGCCGACGCTGCCATGTACGCACAGAAGTTCAACCGGAATCCGTCGGGACAGGAGCACCCCGTAGCGGCTCGCCGCGAACTGGCCGAACGCCTCACCGCTGCACTAGATGCCGGCGAGTTCGTCGTCCACTACCAGCCGATCGTCACGCTCGACTCGGGATCCTGGGTCGGGCTCGAGGCCTTGATCCGCTGGGAACATCCGGAACGTGGCCTTCTCCTGCCGGACGAGTTCATCGATGTCATAGAGAACACCGGCCAGGGTGGGCGGCTCGGTCAGGTCATGCTGGCCAAGGTGGCCCACGACATGCAGCGCCTACGGCAAGCCACCGGAGCAATCCCGGGGATCTCCGTCAACGCCTCAGCGACAGAGATAACCAACCCCGACTACCCCTCGCTCATCGCCAACACCCTCCGCGAAGGCGGGATCGACCCCGACCGTTTCACCGTGGAGCTCTCGGAACGCGAGATGCTCGAGCGCACCAACCGCCACGGCTCGGCGATCCCAACCAGCTTGGCTGCCCTGGCCGACGCCGGCATCCACCTAGCCGTGGACGACTTCGGTACCGGCTACTCATCGCTCACCCATCTCGTGACGTTCCCGATCGACGTGATCAAGATCGACCGGTCCTTCGTGGCCGGCGTGGTCAACGACCCGCAGCGGCGCTCGGTGATCGCGGCCCTCGCCGGGCTGGCCAAGAACACCGACATGGTATTGATCGCGGAAGGGATCGAACAGCCGCAACAGATCCCTGCGCTGCGAAACCTCGGATGCAAGCTCGCCCAAGGCTTCCATTTCGCCAAGCCCATGCCCTACAGCGCGATCGAGATCGGATACCGCACCGAGGCCGAGCTCAGAGATCGTCTGGTGCTCTGACACGGCCTAGCTCCAAAGAGGGGCACGGTCGGGCTGATCAACGTCCCTTGATGAGCCCGTCGACGAGGCTGACGAAGCCGGCCGCAGAAGGCTGGGTCAACACCAACCAGGGCTGTTCGCCCACGGCCTTCCAGACCCCGATGTGCAGAGCGATGGCCGAGCGGTGAATCGTGAGGTGGCTCACGTCGATTCCTGATGTCGTGGTGAGAGCGGTCGCCAGGCCCGTACAACGCGGCATGGAGGAAAGACCGCTGACGAAGGGTGATCCGAGCTGCGTCACCCCGATGCCGCCCTCTCCCACGCTGGTCAGCCCCATGATCGTCAACCGCTCGAGGCCCTTGTCGAGTTGGCCGGCCACGGTCGACAAGTCGACCGGACAGACGAGGCGGGCCGCCGAAACCGCCCAGCGGTCGTCCTCTGTTCTGAGACCAGTATCGAACGCGTACTGGAGATGATCGATCGAGAATCCGGCGACCCGCCGTTGCTTCCGCTCGAGCTGCTCACGAAGCCGGACATCCGACACGGCATCGGCCAACGACAGCAACGCGGCATAGCCCGGAAGATCGAGTTCGAGGCGATCGGTGGCCGGTGGACTCGGCAGCGAGGTCAGAGAGAGCGCACGATCCAGCCACGAGAGCGCCACGGATCGTGAAGGGAGCAGACTCAGGTCGAACCCTCCAACCGTATGGGTGGCGATGACGAAGGGGCCGCTGGAGTCGATCCAGAGCAACGACGTGCTGATACCGATCCCCCGGTCGGGTCCGGGGCCGACGATTCGCAGCTCGCCTGTCGGATTGGAGGCAACGGCGAGGATCCTGGACTGTCCCTCGGTAGGAGCAGCCCCGGCTGACTCGGCCGGAGCGGGCAGCGGAGAGTTCACCGAAGGAGAACACCCGGCGGAGGTCAACATTCCTGCCAGTTCCTCCGTTGTGACCGTGAACCGCTCGGTCGAGTCCGATTTGGTCATGACGTTGCACCGTGCCTTCCGAATGTGGTCCCGCCCAGGACCTGTGGAGATGCCCAACTCGGATCGGTGATCCTCACCGGGCCACTGCCGTCGACCGACAGCGATACGTCCGGCCCTGATCCCAAGCTCGAGTCGAGCAGGCGCTGCTGGAGGTTTCGGGCCGATTCATACGCCTCGTGCTGAGCTTGCCGAACTTGACTGAGGTAGTCGGCTGAAGTGGGGTCGAGCCGGGCGACGCGGCTCGCCACCATGCCGTCGATGACATCGTCGGCCGAAGTGATCTCGGCGTTGTGCTGGCCAGGGCCGGCCTGTTGCCATGACGCGTCCGCCGGCGTGATCTCGCCGGTATGGGGATTGGTGTAGGCCTCGTTTCGCCACATGGCTTCGGTACGAGCAAGTCGCTCACCGGTGAGGGGCTGGCCGGTTGTCGCGTCACGAAACGCCACCGCATCGATGTCTCCGGCAACCGGAAGACCAGAGTCGAGGTCGATGACCACTCCGTTTCTAACTTCGACTCCGCTCATGTTGCGAATTCGATCGCCGTAGTCGGTGAACTCGCCGAGACGTTGCTGCGACCGGCGTCCGATTGCTGCCGCCAGATCGGCTGGAGCGTCGTGGGGTATGGGACGAGGCCTGACCAGCGATGGATCGTAGAACCCGACCTTTCCGATGTCGTCGAGTTCACAGCCACCGAGGTAGTAGTCCTCGATGCTCAGCGTCTTGGGCTTGAGCGACAGCGGCTTGGGTACGGCCTGGCCGTTGCGCACGAGATGCATCGACTCCACCCGCGTGGTACGGGCATCGATGATCGCGTTGTTCCCTCTGGCCACACGATTCATGTGGTCGATCTGAGGCTGGCTCCAACCTGTCTGGTGGATGAGGTCGTTGGGAACCATCTCGCCGCGGCCGAGCCTGCTGAGATCGTCGCCGATCCTGTTCTGGGGGAGGAAACGATCGGTGTAGGGGCCAGGCGCGATCGTGTCGCCTGCTCTCGCCCTGATCGTGGGCAGGTCGACATCCGGGGCGTGTATCCGGACGCCCGCCGGAGGTCGTACTCCGCGGCCGAACGATCGAACCTGATCCATGGCCTCGTCGAGTTGCCCGCGCGCCATCCTGGCTCCGATCGCGTCCCAGAAGACCGCTCCTGCCACCTGGCCGGAAGTTGCGTTCGGATCGGTGAGAGCTCGCGCTGTGCCATAGCCGGGGACGTTCTCACGCATGTTGGCGTCCATCGCGATGCCGATCCCATCGAGCACGCCGAAGTCCTCCTGCGGCGGCTTCCAAGTGCCGGTCTGGGGATCCATGGTCCATTCGACAGAGCGCTCGGCCGAGGTCCTCACGGCGTCCACGACATTTCGGCCCTGGTGATAGATCTCCGAGGTCCCACCCGTTGCCATCCCTGTTGCGATCCGCACCGGAATGCTGCGTGAGAAGTCGTCGACGGCACGGCCGACATCGACGATCAACTGCCCGGTCTCGGAGTACTCAGGATCAGGTGCCGCCTGCTCTCGCCAAAGATGGTCCCGCAACATGTCGGCTATCTGCTGCTGGCGTGCGACGTCGAGGTTGCCATCGGGATCGAAGAACGTCTCGTCGCGGCTCAAGCGGTCGAGAAGGTCGATCCGCCCTTGGTCGAGGGCGAGGTCACCGAGTCGCTCGTTGCGTTCCCAAGCGGCCGCCGCCTCATCGCGGCTCACCCGCTCGGCTTCTTGTTCCCAGTCGGCCTGCTCCATCCAGTCGTCGAGCCAATCCGATTGGTCGCGTTCGGTCGCCTCGAGGTGTTCCGCTATCTCCTGCTGGCGTTGGCCCGCGTAGAAGTCATCGGCTTCATCCGGGGTCAACCATCTTGCGATCTGGGCATCGGGATCCCACACCCGGTCGAGCCCGTCATCGTCTACCGGCTCGACCCCAAGCAGATCGGTGACGCCGTCGGACCCGCCCCGACGCCACGCATCAGCCAGATCCGTCATGCCGATTCCCCAGTCGGCCAGCGACACACCGGTCAGACCGAGCGCACCCAGCAATCCGACCAACGACGCTGCCACCGCTTCATTCTCGGATATGTCACTGGCGTCATCCACGAGATCGATTCCCGTATCGACCTCAGCGGGATCGTCATCGACATCCTCCACGCTCCCTTCAGCCGCCGAGTCGTCGTCGCCATCCACGTCGGAACCGCCGGGCGCGACGACCTCACCGCCGACTGAATCGACTCCGTCCGGGAGTGCGGCGGCCGGGTCTCCTGGATTCGGGCAGTCGAGAGCCAGTGATTCGGCTTCGATCAACAGGTGGCTGCCAATTGCATCAAAGTCAGACCTCTCCAACGGTGCTGCGCCGGCAACAACGCTGACCGCAGAGCGAACCGTCACCTGTTTGGTGGCGCTCGAGAACGAGATCGAGTCGGCATCGAACTCGTGGGGAGGCGACCCACAGACCGTCTGGGCGCCGTCCTGGATCTTGGTGGTGGCCCACTGAATCAACAGTTCGCCGGAGTGGCCTCCCGTGTCGTTATAGGCCGAGATGTAGGAGCATCGCTGAACGGTTACCCCACGCGCTTCGATCTGGCGCAGGCTGACGATGGCTCGCACCAGCGATCCCACCGCATTCGGGCAGCCGATCGATCCCTCCGGGAGAGGTTCCGGATGGTCACAGGGCAAGCTGGCCGACTCCAGTGCAGAGAGAAGCGAAGGCACGAGCGCCTCGACATCGCCGAAGCTCACGAGGCTTCCCGGGAACGCCGTGCCGGTTAGAAAGGCCCTGTGCGTCCCGCTTTGCCACGTCCTGCCCTGACGCCCCGACGCCGTGGGCTCAAGGTCCTCCACCAGGTCGGTCGCACTGCGACACGAGGTGAACACGTCGGTGCCCCGCCAGACCAGGATGAAGTTCGCGCTACCGCTGCCAACCGCGTCGACCCTGTAGTTGCAAGTGAGGGTGAAGTCTCCGAGGCGGTTGGGATTGTCGCTCAGGGTCGATCTGTCGAGCTCGATGCCGCCCACTGAACCCGGACAGGAGAGGACTCCCTGGGCCTCGGCTGGCACGGCCCGCAGACCGCCGATCGCCAAGCCCAGCCCAGCCACGACCAGAACGGCTGAGACCGCAGCCGCGGTGGCCACAGCCGGACTTCCCGAACGTGTTCTCGGATGCCTAGCAACCAGGATTCCAGCCGTCATCGCCGCCGAGAAGAACGAAATGGCCAAGCCCAACGACACGACACCTGATCGATTAGCGAGGCCCGCCCCTTGCGCAATCAACAGGCCGGCTCCCCACGCCGCTACTGCCGGCCATGATCGGATCGAGACGGGGCCCTTGGGTGACGCCTCCACGCGTACCGTGGACCCTTGGATCGCTCCCGCCACCGACCCGACGACAATCGCCCCAGCCACCAGTCCGACCGGCGTGTCGGTGCCCAACACGACCGTCATGGCGATGGGCACGGCGATCTGCACGGCCAGACGAACAACGTCGAGCCTTATCCGAATGCGACTGGGACGACGACACGTAGCGACTGCCACCGTCAGCGAAACCGCCGACAAGCCAAGAATCAGCCAGCCCAGAATCCTCATCGCACGGTCCTCAATGCTTCATGCGAAACGGACCCTATGTTGTGCTACTCCTATCAGCCAAGCGGGCCCAAGGGTTCCGGCGATCACGCCGGACGCACCGCATCGGCCGGATCGAGCCGGGCTGCCCGGATCGCCGGGTAGAGCCCGGCGAGCGCCCCGAGTACCAAAGCACCGGCCACTCCCGCGGCAAGGGCCGGAACGGGGATGTCCACAAGCCAATCCTGGCGGCGAGCGTAGGTGTAGGTGACGGCTGATCCCAGGCCAACTCCAACAATGCCGCCGAGGGTGGCGAGACTCGCCGACTCCAGCACGAACTGCAGTGCGATATGACGGCGGGTCGCGCCCAAGGCTCGGCGCAGTCCGATCTCGCCGCGACGTTCGAGCACCGAGATGATCATCACATTGGCGATACCGACCCCGCCGACCAGCAGCGCCACACCACCGAGGCCGAGCAGAAGGTTCTGGAGATTCTCGTCGACCTGGGCCCGAGCTTCGAGAGCATCCGAGGGCCGGGACACGTTCACCTCGCTGGGGTCAGCCGGATTGGCGGTTCGAGGTAGAACCGCCCGTACGTCTTCGACGAATTCGGGGATGGCCCGTAGGTAGATCGCGGTCGGAATCACTTCGGCTCCCAGGAAGTCCTCAGCGGCTTCGTTGCCGATGAACACGGCGCGATCGATGTCGGGGTTTAGCGGCAACGACTCGAGGATTCCGATGACGGCAAAGGTACGACCGGCGATCTGCACCGTGGGGCCGCCATCAAGGCTGCGAATACTGAGGCGTTCGGCGGCGACGGAACCAAGCACGACCGTCGGCAAGGCCGTGGTTCCGGTGTCGAGGAATCGACCTTGGGCCATCGCCCCGTCGAGAGTGTCGAGTAGCTCCGGTTCGCTGGCGAGAACATCGAGCCCGTTGTTGTCATCGAGGTACTGATTGCGCTGCACGTCGGTGTCGAGTCGGGAGAGCGATGAGGCGTTCTCGACCGGTCCGACTCGGCGAACCATGACCGGAGCCTCCTCGGGGAGTTTGGCGCTGTCGCCAAACAGGTTGCTGCCCGCCTGGACCTGAAGAAGGTTGGTGCCGAGCTTGTCGATCTCGGCGATGAGGTCGGCCTTGCTCGACGCTGAGATGCCGAGCACGGCGACCATCGACGCGATTCCGATGGCGATGCCGATCGCGGTCAGCAGGGTGCGTCCCTTACGACTCCGAAGACCATGCGTGCCGGTTACGACAGCGTCGACCGGCAACAGCCTGGACCTCCAGTGGGACCGAGATCGTGAGTCTGTGGCGTTCTTCTTCACGATATGACTCCCTTCGCGTCGTCGTCCACGACTCGGCCGTCGCTGAGCGTCACCCGACGAGGAAGATCGGCGGCCAGGTCCTGATCGTGGGTGATCACGATGATTGTCGAACCGTCGTCGTTGAGTTGGCGAAGCAGGTTGACGATGTCGGTCGACGTGTGGCTGTCGAGATTGCCGGTGGGCTCATCGGCCAGCACGATCGCCGGGTCTCCGACGATGGCACGAGCGATGGCGATGCGCTGGCGTTCACCACCAGAGAGCTGCGGCGGCTCGAATCGGAGGCGATTGCCGAGACCCACTCGTTCGAGGGCCTCAGTTGCGAGAGCTCGTCGGCGGCCGCGTCGGACACCCTGATAGAGCAGACCTGTGGCGACGTTGTCGACCGCCGTGATGGCCTCGAGAAGGTGGAACTGCTGGAAGACGAAGCCAATTCGGGCCGAACGCAGCCCGGCGAGACCGCCATCGGAAAGATCAGCCACCGGTGTCCCCTCGATCACCACCTGGCCGGACGTCGGTCGATCGAGGGTGCCGATGATGTTCAGCAGCGTCGACTTCCCCGAACCCGACGCACCAACAATCGCCAGGAGTTCACCCCGATCGACCGACAGCGACACGTCGTCGAGAGCACGCACCGGTGGCGAACCGGGGTATTCCTTGGTAACCCCCGTGAGATCCAGAACCGTCACGTCGGCATCACAATCTGATCACCGACTGCGACGTCGCCACTGATCTCAGCTTGACCATCGAGGACCTCACCCACCTCGACTCGCACCAGATTCGTGCCGGTCTGAGTGGGTACCTCGACGGCGAAGCCCCCTTCGGCGAGGGCCAGCAACGCTCCCACGGGAACGATGAGCACATCCTCGGCGAGAGTCTCGGTGACAACGACAGTGGCCGTCGAAGTGTCGCCGGGCAACGCCTCGTCGACGGTGATCGTGGTTCTCCACACCAGCGATCCGTCGGCTCCGCTCACCTGTTCCTGATCGTCGACCACCCCGACGAGAGTCGTGGCGTTGGTCGGCGTCACACGAACTGAACTTCCGACGGGCAGGGCACCGCGATCGCGATTGGACGTGTCGATCAGAACGGACGATTCGGCGTTGTTCACTTCGAGGCCGAGGAAGCCGGCCCCGACTCGCGAGTCCGACGCAATTCGCACAGGATCGGGGGCGAACACGATCTGGGCGCTGTCGACCCGACCAGTGATGGGGAGACCCACCGCCTCTTGCCAGGCCTTCACCGCCTTCACGGTGCTGTCCCCGAAGATGCCGTCTGCCTCGAGCTTTCCGTCGGCATCGAATCCGCCGTCAAGAAGGAACGATTGGAGCTGCCCGACATCGAGTCCGGTCAGTAGCTCGAGTCGCTTACCGTTCAAGTCGCGCTGTCGGGTATCGACCTTGAACAGTTCTCGGTACATCGGCATCGCCCCTTGGGCCAGAAACAGCGGCTTGTCATCGATGCGAATCAACGTCTCACCGAATCCGACAATCGTTCCGATCAGATTCTGCGAGGTGATCGTGCCGGCCGCCGCGGTCGTCACAGTCCAGGAATCGCCGAAGCTGATCGATGCCTTGAACTCTCGATCGACGCTCAAATCGCCTCGGCGCGCGTCCACCGTGTCGAAGCTCGCCGACGCGGCCGTCGACTCGGACCCGGCATCGGTCCCGCTCGAAAGAGCGTCGGTGGTCGTGGCCACGGTCGCGGCCCCGATCACGACTACCAGCCCGACCGCCGAGGTCAGAAGGCTACGACGGCTCACTGGCCGGCCTCGCCGAACAAGTCGTCGAGCTCCTCGTACTGCTCGAACACATACTGGCAGGACTCGGCGGCCTCCTCGAAGGCCTCGAAGTCGAAGTCGGAATCATCAAACGAAGGCAGTCCGGATTGTGGATCGATCTCGACCTCAGCCGACGAGCTCTCGACCACGATCCCACCAGACACCGATCCAATCTCGGGAACATCGATGCCCAGCTCACCCATACAGGCCGCGAATTCGATCTGGGCGTCCTCGAACAAGACTTCCTGCTCCGGTGTCAGGTCGAACCCGGCATCGATTCCGGCCAGATGCCCTTCACAGGCTTCGTTGGCCTCCTCGAAGGCCCCGGCGTCGAAGTCCTCGAACGAGCCTCCGCTCTCCTGCGGATCAAAGTCTTCGACACCGCCTCCGAACTCTTCGATCTCAATGGGAGCACCGAAGCCACCTTCGCCACCACCGACGATGCCAACACTTCCGAAGTCGAAGCCGAGGTCGCCCATGCACTCGTTGAAGAGAGCAAACGCGTCCTCAGGGTTGTTGGGGGCCTCAGGCTCGTCACCCCTCTGGGGATCCTCGGTTGGAGCGGTGTCCGAAGCATCAGCAGCGAGAGAGGCAATTCCTTGGTCAGTGTCCGTCGCGGTCTCCGAGGCGCCGCCGCACGCCGCGGCGAAGAGTGACAGCGTGCCGAGCATCACGAAGGCGTTCCGCAATCGGCTTGGTGGGTTCAACATGGGATCATCTCCTGGATCGGTCTTTCGATGTCGCCGATGTTGACCGAATCCTGATGAGAGACTGATGAGAGAAGATGAGGGTCTTCTCAGATTCCGAGGCGCCCTCTCATCAAGTTCTCATCAACCGCCAGCGATACTGGAAACATGCGCGTACTCGTCGTCGAAGACAATGAGGCAATGTCCGACGCCGTGGAGCGCGGGCTCGTTGCCGAAGGGTTCGCGGTCGATATCACCGACAACGGAGTGGACGGCCTCTGGCGGGCACGCGAGTTCACCTACGACCTGATCCTGCTCGACATCATGCTTCCGGCCATGAACGGCTACGAGGTTTGTCGCACCATTCGAGCAGAAGGGAACACCACCCCGGTCATGATGCTCACTGCCAAGGACGGCGATTTCGATATTGCGGAAGGGCTCGACTTCGGAGCCGACGACTACCTCACCAAGCCCTTCAGCTTCGTCGTTCTGGTGGCACGGATCCGTGCATTGCTGCGTCGTACCAATCCCACGCCGGGCCTCGACATCATCACCGTCGGCGACCTCACCGTCGACCCGACCAAGCGCCGGTGCACGCTCAGAGGAGAGACGGTCGAGTTCACGCCCCGCGAGTACTCGATGCTCGAAACGCTCACCCGTCGAGTGGGAGAGCCCCTCACCCGCGTCGAGTTACTCAACCACGTCTGGGGGGCCGATCACGAAGGAGGATCCAACGTGGTCGACGTCTACATCGGCTACCTCCGCAAGAAGCTCAGCCCCCATTAAAATGGTTCTCCACTGATAGAGACTGTTCGCGGGATCGGCTACAGGATCGTCGACTCATGACCCTTGGGATCGGACTTCGCACCCGTCTCACCCTGCTGGTGGCGGTCGTGTTCGCGGCCGCGATTTCGATCACATCGGTGGTCGTGGTCGACGCCGTCGAACGAAACCTGGTGAACGACACCCGGGCCAGCGCCGAGACCGTTCTCACCTCGTATCTCGAATCCATCTACGGCGGCACCGCCACAGTCGGAGTGGTCGACGCGGCCACATCTACTCAGTTCTTCTACCTCGATCCCAGCGGCGAGCTACTCAGCGAACAGCAGTATTTCGAGATTCTCTCTGTCGGATTCGATTCCCAGCTCCCACCGTTCGACGAGGTCGGTGACCTCATCGGATCAGGTGTCATTGTCTCAGGTCCTATCGACGGCCCGCCCGTCGACGCCGGATTCTCGAGAATCGAGATTGATCCCGACACCGGCGAGTTGTTCGATCCCACCGGAGAACTACTGACCTTCCTCATCGGTCCGATTCCAGAGGGAGAACCCCACAGCGTCGACCTCGGACCCGACGTGGTTGGAGTCGCCCAGACACTGAGCGTTCCCGGCGGCGAGACGGTCGATGTCGGCGTCTCGAGTCCGCTTCAGCCGGTGACCGACAGCCTCGATGCCATCAGACGCTTCCTGTGGTTCGCCGTACCGACGCTCGTTGCTGCGGTCGCCGCCATCACCTGGCTGGCCGCCAGTCGGGCGCTGCGACCGGTTCATGCCATCACCAGCCGGGCCCGTGCCATCAGCGCCGCCAACATCAGCGAGCGCGTGCCGGTGCACGATGCCAACGATGAGATCAATGAACTGGCCACGACGATGAACGACATGCTCACGCGGCTCGAAGGATCGCAAAGCCGCCAGCATGAGTTGATCGCCGACGCATCACACGAACTGCGCAGCCCGGTCGCGGCAAGCCGCGCCCAGCTCGAGGTCGCTGCAGCCAACCCCGACACCACCGACTGGATGGCCACCGCCGAGACCGTCCTTGCCGAACAGGAACACCTCGGTCGACTCATCGACGATCTTCTGGCCCTCAGTCGCATCGACGAAGCCCGACCTGGCATCACTAAGGAGATCGACGTCGATGACCTCATCGCCACAGAGGCCGGCCGGCCTCACCCGACACCGGTGCGAGTCTCGATCTCCGAACCGGTTCAGATCTCCGCCGACCCTGCACTCTTCGGGCGGGCCGTCCGAAACCTCATCGACAATGCGTCCCGCTACGCCAACAGCGATGTGTTGGTGACCCTCCAACGCCAGGCCGATCATGTCGTGATCCACGTCGACGACGACGGACCTGGAATCCACGAGGATCAACGGGAGCGAATCTTCGATCGCTTCACACGAATCGAGGAGTCGAGGGATCGCAGTTCCGGAGGAGCGGGCCTGGGGCTCGCCATCGCCCGTGAGGTCGCACGAGCGCACCACGGCGACATCACCGTCGGCCGAAGCCCCTTGGGTGGTGCCCGCTTCTCGCTCGCTATCCCCACGTAGAGACGACGTCTCGGTCAGACCAACCGATCAGTCGTCGTCCTCTTCATCTTCTTCGTCCTCTTCGTCCTCTTCGTCTTCGTCGTCGCCCTCTTCCATTCCGGGAGTGGCCCTCAGGCCGGCCACGAGCTCGGCAATCTCGGCCTCACTCAGATTGGCCTCGGGATGAAGGCCGAACATCGTGTAGTACGAGGGCGGCATCGACCCGTCGAGAATCTCCTCGATCGTGTCGTCGCCGTCGCCCGAGCCGAACTCCGAATAGTTGACCTCATCGCGGCCCTCGTTGACATGGTCGGTGATCGCCCATGAGAGGGGCGCAATGTTCGAGTACCACGGCCACTCGACTTCATTGCTGTGACACCCGAAGCAGGCGTTGACCATTAGTTCGCGCACCCGGGGAGTCGCCCACGCGGGCTCTCCTGAAACGGGAGGGTTGGAATGAGCGCGCCCGTACGGCACCGCCTGGATGACGGCGAACGCCACGACCGCGGCGACCACGAAGTGACCCATGACCAAGCCAGCGCCGGGCGGACGCTCGGACCAGACCCGGCGGCTGCGCCAAGCCAACGACGCGAACCCGATCGCCAGCACCGCGACCACCAACACGCCGGTGATCACAGGGTTCAACCCGACCAGTAGTCCACCCAGGAAACCCACCGCCACCACCACCGAACTAATGGCGGTGAGCCAACGGTTCGCTGACACAAATCGACTCACTGAAGAGAAGTCCATCTACCTGCGAACAGTACAACCACCTTCGGCGACGGGAGTGGTTCGGGCTGCTCTCAATCGGTCGATTCTTGGTTCGTCGTCAACGCTGCTGGAACTTGGTCAGGTTGCCCCTGGCCATCTTGCGAACCTTGCTCTGGAGTGGAGGCGACCAACCAAGCAGCTTCCCGGTCGTTCCAAGGGCCTGAGACGACCATTTCCAGAGAGAAAACGAGTCTCGATGGTCGACGATCTCACCGTCGGCGATCTTGAAGGTGGCCGTGATGTCGTTGCGGACCGGTCGGCCAGTGGCCGAGAACGTGTAGTGAGCAATCCAACGGACCCTCGCCGAACGCTCGTCAGCCTCCTCCACGGTGTGTTCAAGACGGAGATCGGTGCCGCTCTCACAAAGCATGCGCCACATGTCGCCGGCATCGGCGCCCGTCAGCACCCCGAATACCGGATCCTCGAACGTGGCGTCAGCGCTGTAGCAGGCCGCCATGGCGTCGCCGTCGCCGTCCGCGAAACTCGAGTAGAAACCGTCGACCAAGTCGTGGCTCATGGTTTGTCAACTTCCTATCCATGCCTGAAGAGCGGCATTGTCGATTCCGATGAAGGGGGCCGTGTCGGGCGCGGCCAGTACGCCCGCAAGTTGCTGTTCGACGATCCCCTCGGTGGCGGGCAGATGCCCGCTCAAGATCATGGCCGGTTCCATCGCCCTGATCGAATCGAGTTCGGCCGCCAGCAGACTTCGGTCGATCTTGGTGACCCACGGCGTGTCGATCGAGGTCCAGGTGGTCTGGGCCGTCAGGAGCTCCGCCGCCGAAAGATCATCGAGATCTTCGACCCCCTCCGGAAGAATGGCGCCGAAGCAGTCTGAGCTGAAAAGGGCACGCGAGGCCGGATCAAAGAATCCCGTGGTCTCCGGGGCATCAAACAGCGGCGGCATCACGGTCCGAATGGTCCGGTCGCCGAGGTCGAGAGACTCCCCCGGATTGACCAGACGTACCCGAGTCGGATCGATGGGGCTGTGGGTACTCATCTTCACCCACCCGGTGAAGGTGGTGACCGCACGCAGGTCTGGGTAGGCATCGAGCAACGCATGCACACTTCCGACGTGGTCGGCATCGGTGTGGGTGATCCAGAGCCACCGCAATCGATCCCGGTCGACCACCGAGTCGATCGCCGAACACATCTTCGCCCGGTCGTTCGTCGTACCGGTGTCGACAATCATCTGCTGCTCCGCGTCGAGAACGAAACTGTTGATGGTGAGCACTCCCACGGCAGGAATGGAATGGAACGTCGAGATCGCAGTGATGTCGGGATGGACCGATCGGATTTGCGGCATTTCAAGCTCCCTCTGGCGAATCGGCCGCACCCTCGGCCTCGTTTCGTGCCGCCTCGATCTTCGCCGAGGTCAGCCTGGGGGCGGCGAACACGATCAAAGCTAGTTCGCCGAAGCCGGACACGAACCAGGGCATTCGCAGTGCCATCTCTCTCGATCCGAACAGTTCCGCGACAACGACTATCAGGCCACCCAGGAGCGCCCCCAGGGGCATGGAGCCCCAGGCGAAGAACCGGTAGACGCTGTTGACCCGACCGAGGAGTTCGTCCGGAATGATCGCCTGGCGAAGGCTGACGGTGATCACATTCCACAAGACTGCCAAGAACACGAAGATGGCGAACATCAGCCAGACCACCGGCCAGAAGGAACTCAAGCCGATAACGATCGAGGTGACGCCTCCCCCGACCAGAGTCAGCATCAACGATGAGCCCTGCCCAATACGCCCGGAGATGTACGGGGTGGCCCAGCCTCCGATGATCCCGCCGATCGCGCCGCCGGTTCCGAGGATCGCGAACTCTGTCGGACTGGTGCTCAACACCTCCTGGGCAAACAGGACCAAGACCGCGCCCGAGACCATGCCGAGGCCATTGAGAAGCCCGAGTATCAAGGCCAAGGGGCGAAGAAGATCGTGGCGCCACAGCCACTTGACACCATCGACCAACTCTCGTTTCCAAGGAGGTCGGTTGGCGACTGCAGGCTTCGGTGACACGGTTGCCGGAATGAGCGACAAGAAGGCGACCGACACGAAGAATGTCGCGGCGTCGATGAAGAACGGCAGCGCCAACGAGACCGCCAGCAGTGCCGCTCCGAGAGGTGGGCCGACGAAGGTGTTGGCCACCTGTTCTGTGCTCCAGAGACGACCGTTTGCCTTTTCGAGACTGTCTGTATCGACTATCGACGGCATGATCGTCTGGGCGGTGTTGTCGTAGAGGACCTCGGCTATTCCGAGCAGCAAGGTCGCCACGAGCACGAGGATGTAGAGAAAGACATCTGTTCCGGCTGCATCGGCTGCCGACATGACCTCGTCGGGCCCCGGCAGCGCGCCTTGGCGACCCAACACCAGCAATGCCACCAAGGTGGTGAGCACAGCCCGAGCCGAGTTCGCGACGATCATGAGCCTTCTGCGATCGCTTCGATCGGTGATCACCCCGGCCGGCAGACTGAACAGCAGCCAAGGAAGCCGCTGCACCACCACGACCAGAGCGATCAGGACGGCATTGCGGGTCATGGCTGAGGCCAGCCAGGGGTAGGCGATGAGCGCGATCCCGTCGCCGAGATTCGAAACTGTGCTGGCGGCGAGCAGCTTCATGTAGCTCGACCCGAGCTTCGACCCCTTGTTGCTCACCTCGGCCGAGGATTCCGGTGTCGCTTCTTTGGATGTCACTTGTCGTCCGCCTCTGGTAGCGACGGGTGATCGGTCGGAAAGACAGCCCCCACGAATCCGAACACCGTGTCTCCGTCTCTGGGCAATCGAGTGAATCTCTCGGCCAACTCCACCACCGCCTCGAAGAACTCCTCAGCCAGTTCTTCTGGGATTCGTGCGTGCCGAAGCGTGGATGCGACCTGAGCCTCCGAGGAAATCTCAGCGACGGCCGTTGCTAGGAATCCGGCCGGAGCCGCCCCCGACGGCAGGGGCTCGTTTCCGATGACGATCGTTCTGCCGGTTCGGCCATAGAAGCGCTCCTCGATGGCGCGAACCCGCCTGGTGCGCACTACGCGCAGCAGGCCGGCGTCGACCAGCGCATCGACGTGGTAGGCCACCGAACCCTTGGCCCGGTCGAGGGCGGTTGCCAGCTCGGTGACGGTGGCCGCTCTCTCCAGAACCAAGTCGAGGATGAGTCTTCGGGTTGGCTCGGTCAGGGCCCGAACTCGTTGCGGAGTGTCGGCGACGAACGAGTCGGCGAGTTCGTAGTCAGGGGCCTCTTCGATACCAATGTCCGGCATTTCTCGACTGTCCCATTATTGCCGGACGTTTGTCAAACTCTCGCCCAGCACTCCTTCCGGACAGCTAGCTTGATTCACAATGCAGAGTCCCGTCCAAGTGGTCATGTTGCTGAGGCCGAAGACCCGGGCCGACCTGCTGGCCGCATCAGCCTTCACCTCGCTGGTCTTCACCGCCACACCGTTTCTACTCCCCGCGGTAGCAGAGCAGTACGACGTCAGTCTCGGCGCTGCCTCGCTCATCTCAACCCTCCAGCTGAGCGGCTTCGTGGCCGCATCGTGGCTGGTCGGAAGGATCTTCGACCCGTCGCGACGGCTGCTGGCGGCCTCGATCATCATGGCCGCCGGATTCAACGTCGCGTCCGCGCTGGCCCCCTGGTTCACAGCCCTGCTGGCGTTTCGTTTCCTCGGAGGCGTGGCCATGGCAGTGATCGCGTGGCTGGGTTGGCAGGAAGTGTTCGGCGACAGCGATCGAATGGGAGATGTCGCCGTGATCGGCCCCGTTGTCGGCATCGTCGGAGCGCCGCTGGCCTCTGCTCTTGCCGAGAGCAGTGGCGCCGACTCCGTGTTCGTGATGCTGGCGCTGGTGGCACTCGCGCCGCTGCTGATCCGAGGCCCAGCATCTCCTCTAGCGGCAAACGCTCCCCGCAAGGCCGACCGGTCACGGGCGGTCCCGGTCACCCGCTTGATCCTGCTCTGCTTGGGAACGCTCACCCTCGGCGGTTCAGCCGTCTTCGTATTTGCCGCCGCGATCGGAGTCGACAACGTCGGACTCGATCCAGTCGTCGTGTCGTTGGCATTCAGCGCCAACGCCGCTCTCGGGATACCCGCCGCTCGATACCGAGGTCACCGCCCCTTCGCCGGCCTATGGCTTCTCGGCACCGCCGCCATGGCCGTCATCGTCACCAACGTCACGATCGGGGCCATCTACTGGCTCGCCATTGCCATCTGGGGCTTGGCATTCTGGTCTGGGGTCCCCGGCATTTTCAAGCTGCTCGCCGAGCGGTCGGTCAATCCGGCCGACCGAGCCGGCGACGCCCAGTCGATCATGGCCGCCGGCCGCGTCCTCGGTCCGCTGTTGGGTGCTTCACTGATCGAGACCGGTTCCACCGAGATACTGGGCATCATCGCCGCACTCCTCATGACGACATCGGCAGTGACGCTGACCGTCATTGAGCTACGAGTACCGCCAAGAGAGAACTCTGGCTGACCGACGTGGGAGCCAGGCCCGCTCAAGGTCAGAGTCGGCCTTACCGATGAGCAAGTGGGGTGATCGTTACCACAGATAGAGGCCAATGTTCTCAGATCGCCCAACCTCATCCCGGTCGGCCAAAGACCGACGTCATCCACGCTCGAAACGCCAGCGCGGTGCAGTGATAGTGGAGATGGCGATCGTATTGCCCCTCGTGGCTGGCCTGTTGGCCGGCATAATCGACTTCTCCTTGGCATTGAACGATCTCCAGACCACTCGCCAGGAGACGCGCGAGATCACCCGCGATGCGGTCGTCGGTACATCCGGAAACGACACCGGGTGCTCCCACCTCGCTTCTCCACTCAACGACTCGTCGATTCGGTTGATGTGTGAGACCAAGTCCCGAGTCGGGACAGACGCCCGGGTCAAGGTGGCGTTCCCCGATGCCGGCGGCTACTTGGTGGGCAACGCCGTTCAGGTCTGCGTTCAACTCCCCTACCAGTCACTGACCGGATTCTTCACGACGATTCTCGACGGAAACTCCGCCAAGGTGAAGGTGGAGTCGAGAATCGAAGTCGAGATGGACACGCCCCTCGAGCCTTTCCAGGAACCGAGCTTGCCGGGCGAATCCTGGGGGTTCTGCGCATGACCCCCCACCGGCCACACGTAGACCCGGCCACAAGTCCCAACAAGGACCGCGAACGCGGTGCTGTGATCGTGATCACAGCCTTCGCCCTGATTTTGATCATGGCGTTGGCGGCACTCGTCGTCGACCTCGGTGACTCCCGTCAGCTGAGTCGGGAGAATCAGTCGGTGAGCGACACGGCCTCCTTGGCCGCTGCCGTCGACTTGTCGTCCGACCCAGCCGACGTCGCGGCCTCGGCCGCCGCTCACCTCGTTGCCGCCGACTACGCAGAACGGAATCTGTCCACGGCCCTGAGCTCGACATCGTGTCGAACACCTTCGTCCGGCATGCTCTGCTACACGGGAGGCGGCGCCTACGTCGAGGTGACCACTCCGTATCTTGGTGTGCTCAGCGTTCCTTCGCACCAGCAAGTCCACGTCAATGCCTGCTCGCAGTCAGGCGGTTTCTTCGCCTCCGCCATTGGGATGACTCCCTCCGAGGTCTGCCGCTCGGCGACCGCCATCCTCGACCAGACCAGCTCGATCGTGCCCGCCGTGCTGGCGCTTGATCCGACTGGTTCCGAAGCTTTCCATCTCGAGGGATCGGCCCGAGCCGTCGGAATCGACGGAAGTCTGGTCTCCAACTCCCAGAGCAACGCCTCCTTCCACATGAAGGACGCCACATCGGCTCAGGCCACCGGACCCGGCGCATGCATCTGCGCCGTGGGCACCAGCAGCATCAACGGCGGCGCCACGGCATCACCCTCAGCGTCGAACAACTCTCCAGTCATCGCCGACCCCTGGGCCTCGCTTGTCGAGCCCATCGTTTCAACCAGCGGCACGTTCGACTCCGGATCCAAGACATTCAGCCCCGGCACGTTCGGGTCGATCACGATCGCCGATCCCGGGACCTACACGTTTCTCCCCGGTATCTACGAGTTCAATGGGACGTTCAGGATCGAGGGAGCGGGTGCCAACGTCATCGCCGACGATGTCCTCTGGTATTTCGGCACCGGCGGCAGTGCCGACTGGGGCTCGGGCACCAACTTCATACGAATCAGCGCCCGTGGACCTGCCGAGTACTACGGGGGCAATTTCGGAGCATTTCCTCCGGTGGCGATCCTTCAGTCACGAACCAACAGCAACAACTTCCAGATAGGCGATGACATACGTGTTGGCGAGGTCAGCGGCGGAATCTGTACCGTGACGGCGACAGCCGGAATCGCCGGCGGGGTATACCTGCCCAATGCCTCACTCATGGTCCGGGGAAACAACGATTCCGGTCTCTGTACCGACGGTGCTCCGGTGGTCGCCTTTCGTGTCCAGATTCAAGAGGACGGATTCGTCCAGGGAGCTGTCACCGGAAACACCGGGACCTCAAGCCAGTCGACGTTCCTGGCCCAGTGAGGATCCGGCCGAGTACGGCCTGAGAAGTCAGACCGGTCGGAGTTCGTGGTTTACGATCAGCCGCCACATGCGGGCCAGGAACGCTGCCATCTGCTCACGCGTCACCGAATCGGACGGCCCGTACAAAAGCCCACCCGGCAATCCACTCGTGACACCGAGGTTGTAGATACAGGCCACATCAACCGCCGCGAACGACCCGGCGATGTCGCCGAACGGAGTCGGCGACGAATCACACAATCCACCGGCCTTCATCCAAAGACGAGCCAAGAACGACGCCATCTGCTCACGAGTCACCAGCCCCGCCGGCCCATACAAAAGCCCACCCGGCAATCCACTCGTGATCTCGAGATGGTAGATACAGGCCACATCAACCGCCGCGAACGACCCGGCGATGTCGCCGAACGGAGTCGGCGACGAATCACACGGCGGTAGAGCATCCGGACCGACCCGACCGATCATCACAGACGATGCAGTCATCTCAGCTGGCGCGGATGCGGCCACCGACACTGTCCCGGCGCAGGCCCCGGACGGCAACACTGTTCCCGAAATCGTTGCCGAAGCCGATCCATCGAGAACGTCGATCGACCAGACACCCGAAGCGCTCACCGATCCAAGCGTTGCTGTGCTGGTGACCGAGCCGAGGCAGGCCAGTGATAGCCCGTGGATCTCGATGCTTGCGGTCGTGCAGGTCGTGGTCGCGGTGACCGTCAGGTCGACCGACGTTCCAACCACCAACGGAACTACAGGCGCCGAGAGCGCTACTACTCCGACTCGGGAACGCCAGACGGGACTCTGGTTGGACGTGGGGTCGGGGTCGGGATCGGCATCGGAAATCGCGGTGCGAGCAGTTCCATCGGCATTGGCAACCCAGATCTTCGCCTCGACGCGGGTCCCCTGCCAGGCGATCCGCAGACCATCTGGAGACCAGTCGGGATTCTGGTTTACGGTCGGAGCGCTAACCGCATCCACCGCGGAGATGGCCAGCCGGTTGGTGCCTGCTGCGTCGGCGACCCACACCTGCTCAGTGGCCGTGCCGCTGTCGTGGCCCGACCAGGCGAGACTTGACCCGTCCGGAGACCACCGAGGGAACTTGTTCGCGGTCGGATCGGTTCCGACGCCGGCAGTTGAGACGAGCATCCGGTTGGTGCCGTCGATGTCAGCGACCCAGATCTGTTCGGTGGCGGAGACGGAATCAAGGCCCGACCAGGCAATCTTCGTACCGTCGGGGGACCACCTGGGGAATCGGTTGACCGTCGGAGCGCCGACATCGGCACCCGAGACGAGAACGCGACTGTTGCCGTCGACACTCGCGATCCAGATCTTTTCGGTGCCGTCTCTACCCGACCATGTGATCTGGGTTCCATCGGGCGACCAGTGCGGGTCTCTGTTCACAGTGAGACTTGGAGACGACACGACAGAAGATATGTCCTGACGGCTGGCTCCGGTCGCGCTGGCAACGAAGATCTCGAAGTTGAAGCCATCGTGGCCTGACCACACGATCTTGGAGTCGTCGGGAGACCAATCGGCCGAACCATTGAGCTTCGGGAATTCTGTCGTGACGACAGAGGTGAGCGGAAGACGGGCAGAACCCGATGCGTCGGACACGTAGACGTCGTAGTCCTCGTCCGCCGGGCCATTCTTACCGGACCAAGCAATTGAGGAACCGCTGCTAGACCAGGAAACCGACCTGTTGTCGATGGGGTCGAGTCCGGTGGAAACGTCTGAGATGAGCGCACGGCTGGTGCCATCGTCGTCGGCGACCCACACCTGAGGGGTGACACCGTCGTCGCCGGTCCACGCAATGCGATCACACGGGGCTGCCAGCGCCCCAGCCGGGGCAGACGGCAGAACCGCCACCGTCGCCAAGCCGGCAGCTGTCACAGCGACAGCGACAGCTGCCCCACGAATCCTCATCCAATCGATTTGCATGTCGAAGTCTCGCCTCTCTACCTGCCGGGACCCATGTCCCCGTTCGCGGCCCAAATCGGGCCCACAACCATGTTATGAACGCTCCGCCGCAGCGATCATGAGCCAAACTAATCACTGTCTGGGGGAACTGCCCCACAATCTCACAACGAGAAGGCAACGAACCCTCTACAGACCACAGAACCTACCGGAAAGGTGTCGAAGTCGTATCGGGTCGGAGATCAGTCCGACTTGGTGAACGACCCGCCTCGCGCCTGGTCATCAACCCCTTCACGCTCCACGATGTCGCGCCCGTAGGCGAAGATGTCGGGTATCTCATCGTCGGAAGGCGCCGGCATGTACTGCTTGCGTTGAAGAGCCGCTTCGATATAGGGCGCCAACTCTTCGGCCTTTCGTCGCTCTCGTTCGGCTTCCTCCGCTTTGAAGTGCGGCATCACCTTCTCGGCGAAGAGCTCCAGAGACTCACAGATGTGGTCGTGGCGGTTTCGGCCACCCTGTTGGATGAACACGACCTGATCAACCCCGGCATCAGCGAATCCCTGCAGATGATCCTTGAGTTCGTCAGGAGTTCCGATTCCACGGTTGGCCCCCTCCTCCGGAATGAGATCTCTGGCATTCTCGAAGTCGCTCCACACGTCGGTTCGGCCCGGTTTGTGCTGTCCGAACAGATAGTGATGTCCGAGGGCGAACGCGAAGAATCGGAATCCGTCCATGCCCCGTCGCTTGGCCTCCTCGGAATCTTCGTGGCAGGAGAAGCCGGTGACCATCGCGACATTTGCATTGACGGAATGTCCGATCGGGACGCACTCGGTCTTGATGATGTCGTAGTACTCCTCGACCCACTTCTTGGCGTCGTTCTGATCGACGAACGCGAAGGTCAGCGCCCCGACACCAGCGCGGGCTGCCTCGTGAATGGTCTCGCGGTTGGAGCAGGCCAGCCACAACGGCGGATGCGGACTCTGAACCGGCTTCGGAACGACGTTGCGGCAGGGCATCGAGAAGTACTTGCCGTCGAAACCCGGATAGGGATCCATGACGAGCATGTTGGCCACCTGTTCGGTGGTCTCACGCCACATCTCGCGCTTCGTTTCCCCTGTCCACTCGATGTTGAATCCTTCGAGTTCGGCCTTCGACGCCGACTCTCCGGTGCCCCACTCAACCCGACCGTTGGATACCAGATCGAGAGTGGCAAGTCGCTCGGCGATCCGTGCCGGTTGGTTGTAGCCGGGAAGCATCAGCACGATCCCATGGCCCAACCTGATCTGCGAGGTCCGCTGGGAACAAGCGGCCAGGAAGACCTCGGGCGCCGACGAGTGTGAGTACTCGTCGAGGAAGTGGTGCTCCACCTCCCACGCGTAGTCGATACCCAACCGGTCGGCGAGCTCGACCTGATCGAGTGCCTCCTGAAACAGCTGCAGTTCCGACCCCTCGCTCCAGGGCCGAGGAAGCTGGTGTTCATAGAAAATCCCAAACTTCATGACGGACCCCCCTCAGCCGGGTGTCCACGACACCCACCAGCGGAGAGTAGTTAGATCCAGGCGCTCAGTACCAACCGCCCTCGAAGCCGGACCAGTCAATTCCTACCGGAAACTGCCGATCTAAACGATATGGCGAGTCTCTCGCAATCAAAGGGGTCGATCGGTTCGTCGGCGCGCTCATCGGCGGAGGATCGAGATCCGGGCCGCTGGGTGGCGCGCCCCAAAGCAGCGCTTCTGATCAGGTTTCTCGTCGCATCCGTCCCGATCGCCATGAGTGTCATCGCCCTCCACACCGTGACACGCCTGGTGTCGCGGCCATCGAGCCTCGCGGGCAGCGCGGTCTGGTTCACCGGAGCAGTAGCGGTCGCCTTCGTCGTCATGCGAATCGTCGATCGACTGGCACGCCGACTGCTGCCCCTCGCAGCGTTGTTCAGATTCTCGACCGTGTTCCCCGATCAGGCCCCTCAGCGATTCGGTGTGGCCCTCAAGAACGGCACCACCCGTCAGCTCGAGTCCAGATTAGCGGCCCTACGCGAAGACCCGGAGGCCATCGACGTCGCAACCGGTGCCGAGAGGTTGATCGGGCTGGTCGGGATGGTCGGCCAACACGACCGCCTCACTCGAGGTCACTCCGAACGAGTCCGTGCCTATAGCGATCTCATCGGAGAGGAACTCGGCCTCGGGGAACACGATCGGCAGATGCTCCACTGGGCTGCGCTCTTGCACGACATCGGGAAGCTCGATGTTCCAGCCGAGATTCTGACCAAGGCATCGAAGCCCACCAACACCGAATGGGACCGGATCAGGCAGCATCCAGCAGCAGCCACCGACTTGATCGCGCCACTCGTGCCGTGGCTCGGCGACTGGACGCGTGCAGCGACAGATCATCACGAACGTTGGGACGGCACGGGCTACCCCAGTGGCCTCGCCGGCGAGGAGATTTCGATTGCCGGCCGAATCGTTGCGGTGGCGGACGCCTACGACGTGATGACCGCGGCTCGCTCGTACAAGAAGCCGATTGCACCAGAGAAGGCCCGGGCCGAACTGGCAGCCTGCGCCGGCACGCAGTTCGATCCTGTAGTCGTTCGGGCGTTTCTCAATGTGGGAATCGGGCGAGTCAGGGCGGCGACCGGTTCTGTGGCGTGGCTGAGCCAGTTCCCCAGCCTTGCCCAATCGGTGTCCACTGTGGCCACAACGGCCGGTACGGCCGCCACCGTCACCGCTATTACCGCAATCAGTGTTGCGTCGGGGGTCGGAGCCACTCAGGCCACATCGGCGAGCGCCGACGTCGCCTTGGAAGCGGCCACTACCACCACGGCCCCTCTTGCCGCGACCACCACGATCCGGGCCGACGATCGTCTCGTTGATGACCCACCGACCTCGACCACTCCCCCGTCGACGACAACGTCGTCATCTGTTGTTCTCGCCGCCGAGCCGACTGCCGTGTCACCCGGCGAAGTTGCTGTGACCGTTCCCGCCACCACCTCTTCAGTTCCCGGGCCAGCCACCACGACGACCACGATCCCCACCGCGACGACCGCTGCCCCTGTCACGACGGTTGCTCCCACCCCGACCACGGTCATCGCCACAACCACGGCCGTTCCAACCACCACGGTCATCGCCACCACAACCACGGCATCCAGCGGTGAGATCCTCACCGGTACTTCAGCGGGAGGTCAGGCGACATTCTCGTTCACCTCCACACTGGTCGATGTGATCTCGATCACCCCGACGGTGGGCTTCACGGAGACGATCAACGTCATCAGCCCCACCCACGTGCAAGTCACATTCAGCAACGGAATCGATGTGACGAAGATCAAGGCTCGCTGGAAGAGCGGAGCCCCTCTCATCGAGGTGATCGTGGTCTGAGCCGCAAGCCGGTCCACCCGATCCACTCAGGTCAGACGATGACCTGCGCAGCCAGCCCGAGAGCTATCGCCCCTACGAAGAGCGACCCCACCACGATTGCGACCACTCGGGCTCGCGCTATCACGAGAAGTCCGGTGATCGCACCGACGCTCGTGCCCGCACCGGTGACGATGAACGCCATGGCCGCTCCTGTACCCATGCCGCCATCTCTCAGGCCGGCCACCATCGGAAGAGAAGCCTCACTGTTGAGATACGCCGGCAACCCCAGAAGGGCGCCGAGGGGAACGGCCAGAATCGAATCATCGCCCACGTAGTCGGTCATCCATGCCGTGGGTATTGCCTCGATCAGCAGATAGCTGAGAGTGGTGAAAGCAAGGAAGAAGACTGTGAGGCGTCGACCGACAACGAGGATCTCACGACCGAGATCAGCCAGCCTGAGCCTCTGACGGAGCGTCTGCTGTTCAGACACCACCAGCAGGGCGGTGTCACCAGACGATGTCGAGACGTCACACGATTGGTCCGGTTCGGCGCATCCCGTTTCGATGGCCTCCATTCGTGCCTGACCTTCGAGCCATCCGAGCCGGTCGAGAAGACCGGCGAACCATCCCGCCAGGATGCCCAGGAAGATCGTTCCGATGAAGAAGACCAGTGCGAATCTCCATCCGAACAGTCCGGCCGAGAAGATCAGCTCGGATGGACTGGTGAGCGGTGACGCCACGACGAATGCGACGAGCGGTGCCCATGGCGCAGTCGTGGCCATCATCCCGAGCAGGACTGCGGTCGTGCCGCACGAGCAGAACGGCGTGAGTGTGGCCACGAGAACCGCCACTCCGACCGCCACGCTCTGTCGCTTTCGGAGGAATACCGACACGCGCTCGGTTCCGATGTAGACCATGGTTGCTGAAGCGGCCACGATCGAGATGACCAGGAAGGGCCAGGTGTGAACAACTGTGGTGAGCACGTCACCGCCAACGCGGTAGAGCAAGTCGAGTATCTGTTCCATGATGTCTCCATCCATCGATGTTTATCGATATGTGTAGCATCGTAACGTCATATCGATGAATGTCAATACGTATTTACTGCACCTTCCTCGCCTCTCACCGCCCCCATCACCAATGACCTCTCCCGACACCACGACCGAATCGTCTGCTGCCAAGCCCGGCTGGGCGGGGGTTGCCGCGCTCGGGCTGGTGACAATCACCTCGTTCGGATCCTGGTTCTACGGGTTCGGAGTGCTCATCGCTCCCATCCACGACGACGTCGGTTGGAGCACGACATCGCTCGGACTCACCTACGGAGCCGCGCAGGTGCTGACGGGGCTCGGAGCCTTCTTCGGCGGCCGGCTGCTCGACCGATTCGGAGGTGTAGCTCCCTTCACACTGCAGGCAGTCGCCGGCGGAGGTCTGATGCTGGCCGCAACGTGGGCCGAGAGTGCGCTCCTGTTCGGGGTCCTCTACGCCGCGGGCGCCGGCATCACCGGGGCAACCGGCTTCTACCATCTGACAACTGCCGCGGCGGCCCGACTTCGCCCCGACCGCCCCGACCGGGCGATCGCGGTGCTGACCGTCATCGGGGCACTGTGCAGTCCGATCTATCTGCCGTTGACCGCATGGATGGTCTCCATCTGGCACTGGAGAACCGCAACCAGAGTCCTATCGCTCCTCGTGGTGGTCGGCGCGGTCTCCGCCTTGGCGTTCGCCCGCGGTGGTGCCAGCGAAAACACAGCCGGACCATCGTCCAACCCGATGGATGCCATGCGATCCGCCGTTTCTCGGCGATCCGTACAGCGGATGCTGGCGGTGTACGCAGTGGCCGCCATATCGTTCTCATCGGTGCTCGTCTACCAAGTTCCGGTTCTCACCAGTGCCGGGATGGGGCTCGGGACCGCGGGCGCCATCGGCGGGTTCCGCGGGTTCTGCCAGATCTTCGGCCGGGTCGGTCTCACCGGAGCCGTTGGGCGTCACGGTACCGGACCACTTCTCCGACTTGCCTATGTCACCAGCTCAATCGGAGTGGCGTTGCTGCTCATAGCCAATGTTCCCGCTGGCCTCGCCTACGGGGTCTTGGCCGGCGCGGGCCTGGGAGCAAGTGTC
>JAJCXW010000071.1 GCA_029263235.1 Acidimicrobiales bacterium | reverse complement strand
AGCAGTCATCGCACACCTCGGTCTGCGACGCTGAAACAATGTGAGGAGCGACCCGCCTGGGTCGCTCCTTCCGGTTTGTCCGACGGGTTGCTCGCCCCGAAGACCAACCCGACGAATCCCAGTAACAAATCGAGTGCACGGCGAGTTGGTGCTAGTCGCATGTTTCTCAGCCAAACGAGTCCGGTCGATACCGGATGAGTTGGCGGGAGCGGCATGCGACTGGGAACTGACAGTGCCGTGCCCAATGGTCGGACCGACGGTCCGACAGGAGCACACAACATGTCCAACGAAATCAAGACCTCAGCCGCGTTTACCCGCGGTGAAGGCAAAGAAATCAGTTTCGAGACCGGAAAACTGGCGCAACTCGCCGGCGGTTCGATAACTGCACAGATCGGCGACACCGTCGTTCTCGTCACCGCCACGGGAGCCAAGAATCCGCGCGATGGCGCCGACTTCTTCCCCCTCACAGTCGATGTCGAAGAGCGGATGTATGCCGCCGGGCGAATCCCCGGATCGTTCTTCCGTCGCGAAGCACGCGCCGGCGAGCGAGCCATCCTCACCTGTCGCCTCATCGACCGTCCGCTTCGTCCGGCGTTCCCTGCCGGCTTCCGCAACGAGGTCCACGTAGTGGCCACCGTTCTCGGCGCCGATCAGAACAACCCCTACGACGTCGTGGCTCTCAACGCCGCATCGCTGGCGTTGTCGATCTCCAACGTCCCCTTCGACGGCCCTCTCGGTGCGGTACGCATCGCCTGGTCCGCCGACGGCGAGTGGATTCCCTTCCCGACCTACGAAGAGGGTGAAGAGTCGGCCTTCGAGATGGTCGTGGCCGGCCGCATGCTCGACGACGGCGATGTCGCCGTCATGATGGTCGAGGCCGGCGGAACCGGAAACAGCTGGTCTCTCTACGAGTCCGGTACCCCCAAGGTCGACGAAGACGTTCTGGCCGGTGGCCTCGAAGCGTCCAAGACCTGGATCCGTGAGGTCATCGAAGCCCAGCAGGAGCTCATCGAAGCCTTCGGCTCGATCGAGAAGATGGACCCTCCGGTCACGATCGACTACACCGACGAAATTTTCGCCGCCGTCGAGTCCGCAGCCGGCGATCGCATCGCCGCCACCCAGACCATCGCCGACAAGGCTGAGCGTCAGGCGGCCGAGTCCGACCTGTCGAGCACCCTCATCGACGAGGTCGGCTCGCAGTTCGCCGACATCGCCGAAGCGGCCAAGCAGATCAAGGCGTCGATTCGTTCGATCACCAAGGCTGTTGTCCGCAAGCGCATCGTCGAGGAAGGCCTTCGCATCGATGGCCGTGGCACCGCCGACCTCAGGCCGGTAACGGCCGAGATCGGTGTCATCCCCACCGCTCACGGTTCGGGCCTCTTCCAGCGTGGCGACACTCAGGTGCTCAACTTCACCACCCTCGGCATGGGTCGCAGCGATCAGATGATCGACGACCTTTCCCCGATCGACAAGAAGCGCTACTTCCATCACTACAACTTCCCGCCCTTCTGCACCGGTGAAACCGGATTCATGCGTGGCCCGAAGCGACGCGAGATCGGCCATGGCGCCCTCGCCGAGCGCGCCGTGTTCCCCGTGGTCCCGAGCTTCGAAGAGTGGCCCTACACGGTCCGCACCGTCTCTGAGGTCATGGCCTCCAACGGTTCGAGCTCGATGGCATCGGTTTGCGGTTCCACCCTCTCGCTGATGGATGCCGGTGTGCCGATCAAGGCGCCGGTGGCCGGAATCGCGATGGGCTTGGTCCACTACGAGGACAAGTACGTCACTCTCACCGACATCCTCGGAGCCGAGGATGCCTTCGGCGACATGGACTTCAAGGTCACCGGTACCTCAGACTTCGTCACTGCACTGCAGCTCGACACCAAGATCCTCGGCATACCCGCCAACGTCTTGGCGGCTGCGCTCAAGCAGGCCAAGGAAGCCCGCGAGAAGATTCTCGACGTGATGGCCGCGACCATCGCCGAGCCTCGCCCCGAGGTCCGCGAGACCGCACCGAAGATCGTCTCCTTCGAGATCCCGATCGACAAGATCGGTGAGGTCATCGGCCCGAAGGGCAAGGTCATCAACTCGATCCAAGCCGAGACCGGCGCCGACATCTCCGTCGACGACGATGGAATGGTCGGAACCGTCGCAATTGCTTCGGTCGACAGCTCCAAGGTGGCCGAGGCACAGCGTCAGATCGAGCTGATCCTCGATCCCCCCACCGCTGAGGTGGGCGCTACCTACGCCGGCCAGGTGGTCAACATCACCAAGTTCGGTGCGTTCGTCAACATCCTTCCCGGTCGCGACGGCCTGCTCCACATCTCGAAGATCGGTGGGGGCAAGCGAATCGACAGGGTCGAGGATGTCCTCGAGCTCGGTCAGCAGGTCGATGTTGTGGTCGGCGATGTCGATCCCAACGGCAAGATCTCGCTGAACCTCGCTGGTGATGCACCTGAGGCCAAGAGCAGCGGCGACTCGTCGGATTCCGGCGCTTCGTCCGAGTCATCCGAGTCGTCTGAGTCGTCCGACGAGGGTTCTTCGCGGGCCGACCGCGAGACCATCTCGTTCGAGGAGTCGTTCGACTCCAAGCTCGAAGACGAGTTCGGCGATCTTGGTCCTGAGACCCAGCGTCGTGGTGGCGGCGGCGGTCGCGGCGGTAACCGTGGTGGCCGTGGCGGCCGCGGGGGCAACAACCGCCGGTGACACCTCCGGTGCTGCCGTCAGAACCCGACGGTCAGATCCGAATCAGTCGACTTTCCGGCGGCCTGCGGGTCGTCACGGAGGCCATGCCGAGTTCCCGATCGGTCTCGATCGGGTGTTGGGTGGGTGTGGGCAACCGTGACGAACCCGCAGGTATCGCCGGAGTGTCGCATTTTCTGGAGCACCTGCTGTTCAAGGGGAGTTCCACCAGAACTGCTCGTGAGATCGCCGAGGGAGTCGACGCCGTAGGCGGAGATCTCAACGCATTCACGTCCAAGGAGTTCACCGCCTTCCACGCCCGGGTGGCGGCTGGAGATATCGACTTCGCACTCGACACACTGTTCGATGTCATCGCCGACCCCGGCTTCACCGATGCCGAGGTCGACGCCGAGCGTCACGTGATTCTGGAGGAGTTGGCGTGGAGCGCCGACACCCCCGACGACGTGGTGCATGGAGCGCTCACGGACGCCTTGTTCCCGTCTCATCCTCTCGGCTGGGAGGTTCTGGGCACCGCCGAGAGCGTGAAGGCCATCACGGCCTCCGACATTCGTGAGTTCCACGACAAGTGGTATCGGCGAATGAACCTGGTGGTGGCGGTAGCCGGACCCGTGGATCACGAGAGGATCGTCGAACGAGTCGATGCTGCGTTGGATGGAGTCGGTGAGGGTTCGCGGCCGGATCGGATCGGTCCGGGCCCGGTTGTTTCAGTTCACAAGAACTTGGTTCGTCCCATCGAACAGAGCCACATCGCACTTGGCTGGCGGGCCATAGCGCAGGGCGACCCCGACCGGTTCACGTTGGCGGTCGCCAACCAGGTGCTCGGCGGGGGATGGTCGAGTCGGCTGTTCCAGGAGATTCGTGAGCGACGGGGGATGTCCTACTCCGTCTACTCATCGGTCGGTGCCTTCAGCGACAGTGGCACCTTGTCGGTCTATGGGGGCACCAGCCCCGATCGGGCCGAGGAGTTCTGCAGGGTCGTCGAAGAGCTTGTCCACGACGTGGTGGAGACAGGACCGAGCGACCGCGAAATCGAGGTGGCCAGAGGCGGCTTCGAGGGAGCCACCATCCTCGCTCTCGAGGACACCGGCAGCCGGATGTCTCGGCTGGCGACGGGTGTACTCGTCCGCGATCGGGTCGTCCCGGTGGAGGAGTACCTGAACCTCGTTCGTGCTGTGACCGCCGACGATGTTCGGCGGGTGCTGGGCGCTGTGATCGACGGTGGCCGGTGCGTGTCGATGGTCGGACCCCAGGTCGGGTCGGCCGATGGGCCCGCTGGGGCGTAACCTCACGCGATGACCAATGTCGGTGTCGTTGGAGCAAGTGGACGAATGGGAGTGGAGGTGTGCCGCGCTGTTCTGGCGGCCGACGACCTCGTGTTGGTGGCGGCAGTCGACAGTGGGTCAGCCGGTCGCACTGTTGGTGAGGTGGCAGCGACCGAGTGCGATCTGGTGATTGCTGATGGTTTCGATGCGATCACCGAAGCCGGTGCCGATGTCGTGGTCGACTTCACCGTCGCTGATGCCGCCCGCACCACGCTCCTGGCCGCTGCGAGGGCCGATATGCATGCCGTGGTCGGCACGACCGGGTTCGATGCTTCCGACCTCGACGCGTTTCGAGAAGCGTTCGTGCGAAGCAACTGTCTGATAGCCCCCAATTTTGCGATCGGGGCGGTGTTGATGATGAGGTTCGCCGAGATGGCCAGCCCCTTCTTCGACTCGGCTGAGGTGATCGAACTGCACCACGACGCCAAGATCGACGCTCCTTCAGGGACGGCAATGCGAACCGCCGAACGAATGGCGGAAGCGTCCTCGGAATGGGCCGACGACCCCACGCGCGATGAAGTTCTTCCCGGGGCTCGGGGTGGGGCCGGACCAGCCGGCATCCCGATTCACTCGATACGGATGCGGGGCCTGGTGGCCCACCAGGAGGTATTGCTGGGCACGGCCGGTCAGACCTTGTCGATCCGCCACGACACGATCGATCGCACCTCGTTCATGCCGGGCGTGCTTCTGGCCGTTCGTCGGATACAAGAGCTGAACGGGCTCACCGTCGGACTCGATGCCCTGCTCGACATCTGAGTCGAGAAGACGAGTTCCATGAGGTCGTTCTTCACCCCCAGATGGACCCTTTCCCACCTCTTCGTGCTGTCGATGGTGGTGTTCATGGTCAATCTGGGGTTCTGGCAGTTGGGTCGGCTCGACGACCGGAAGGAATCCAACTCCCAGATTCGTGCCGCCATGCTTCTGGAACCAGCCGATTTCGCCGAACTGCTCGACGCCGACATCCCACCGGTCGACAACACGCCCACGTTTGTCTCAGGCACTTACGACACCTCCAGTGAGGTGCTCATAGCCAATCGCACGTTCGACTCGCAGGCCGGGAGTTGGATCGTGACTCCGCTTCGGCTCGACGACGGACGTCAAGTGGCTGTGGTGCGGGGTTGGGTTCCGCGACTGTGGGTCGCGGGTAGCGACGGGCGCGATGCCGGGGCACCGACAGGCCGGGTCGAGATCACCGGACTGGCGTTCGCCTCTTCGAAGGGTGGCCGGGTGGCCGACGATGAGGTGAGCGGGTTTCCCGAACTCAATCGGATGGACACCGCTCGAATCACGGAGGTCACCGGTTTCGATATCGAGCCGACGTGGGTGAAGCTCGAGACGCAGGACCCAGCGGCTGCTGAACTTCCCGCCCCCGTTCAGCAGCGACCCCTCGACGACGGCCCTCACCTGTCGTACGCCATGCAGTGGTTCTTCTTTTCGAGCGCCACCGTGGTCGTCTACTACCTGATTCTCCGCCGCAAGTGGCGCGAGGTCGCAGCGGCGCCATGACCTTGGATGATTCAGACGGGCCCTCACTGCGGGTGCTCACGCTCCTGGCGGTTCGGCTGCGAAGTCGTGGGTCCGTTGATGCCGTGCAGCTCGCCGTCGACCGTCTGTTGGGCCACGCCGGCACCGACATCCAGCCGGTGATCGCCCGACTGATCGATGAGGGACTGCTCCGGTCGAGGGGTGAGGCCGCAAGGATCGCGCTCACCGTCGGCGGGGGAGAGCGGCTCGAAACCGAGCTGGCCGAGGAGACCGACTCGACCGGGCGCGACACGCTCACGACGATCTACCGCGAATTTCTTGTGGTCAACAGTGAATTCCTGTCGGCGGTGAGCTCCTGGCAGATTGGCTCCGGATCATCGGACAACGCTGTCGGGGGGCTGGTGGCCCTGGTCGATCAGCTGCGTCCACTGCTCGATCAGCTGAGTGGACTGTTGCCCAGGTTTGCTGGCTACGACGAACGATTCACACGGGCGATTCTCGAAGCCGAAACCGATTCGACATGGCTCGATTCGCCGTCAACCGACTCGGTTCACACGATCTGGTTCGAAATCCATGAGCACCTGCTCGCCACGTTGGGTCTGTCTCGAACCGAAGAACGGTGACTCCTTCGAATTGATGATCGCCGGCTGATCGGATTCGACCGTCTCGCGTGGCACCATTGCAGGATGAACGCACGATTCGGGCGGGTCCTCACCGCCATGGTCACCCCCTTCAATTCCGATGGCTCGCTCGACCTCGACGGTGCATGCGATCTCGCTCGTTACCTCGTGGGGCCGGGTGGAAACGATGGCCTGGTGCTGGCCGGCACCACCGGCGAGAGCCCGACACTCACCCAGGACGAACAGATCGACCTGATCGCCGCCGTGGTCGAAGCAGTCGATGCGCCCGTGGTGGCCGGTGCCGGTAGCAACAACACGGCCTCGGCGGTCGAGAACTCGCGACGCGCCACCGAGGCGGGAGCGACCGGACTGCTCCACGTCGCCGGCTACTACAACCGGCCGTCACAGGCCGGATTGTCCGAGCACTTCCGAGCATGTGCCGACGCAACCGACCTCCCGATCCTGATGTACGACATTCCGGGCCGGACCGGCAGGAAGATCGCCACCGAGACGATGGTCGATCTGATCAGCGAGGTCGACAACATCGTTGGAGTGAAGGATGCCGCCGGCAATCCCGCCGAGACGGCACGGCTGCTCTCCATCGCCCCGGACGACACGGAGATCTACAGCGGAGACGATGGTCTCACGCTGCCGCTGCTCTCGGTCGGCGCAGTCGGCTGCATCGGTGTGGCCACCCACTGGATAGGCAACGAGGTTGCGCAGATGATGGAAGCGTTCTTCTCCGGCGACATCGACG
>JAJCXW010000070.1 GCA_029263235.1 Acidimicrobiales bacterium | reverse complement strand
GGACCGAGGTGAAACAGGCCTTCGGCGTCTCGCGTGATATGTCCAAACTTTTCAAGCGAGACGCTCAGACGCAGGATTGTCGCTTTGTTGACACCACTGCGATCCGCGACCTCTTTCAGAGACAGACCCGCATCGCCGGGCACAAAGCTGTCCAGCACACGCAATGCGCGTTCAACCGCTTCGACACCACCTGTTGTGTCCGGTGCTAGGGGCTTGTGGGGCATGAGCAGACCTTTCGACGCAATTCCATAGCTGTTTGTAACCCACTTAAATGCAATTGGAAATCGAAATAAATGAAGGTATTTGACTATGAATAATACGCAGAAACAATCGATGATATCTGGTTATGCCGGTCTGCCATTTGGCGAGTTTTCGCAATGTGCGGCGGGAAGTGTCGGGGTTTTGGGTGTTCCAAGCGAAGTCGATAGCGGGCCGCGTCTTGGAGCCTCTTTGGCACCGGATGCGCTGCGTAAGATGACACAACAGCTTGGGATCAGCCTGCCTGCAAATGGCCGGGATCTGGGAAATTTGGACATGTCGGGCGATTGGTCCGGCGCGTTGGTCCAGTTTGTAACACAAATGGTGGATCACGACATTATACCAGTTGTTCTAGGAGGCGCGTCAGATGTTGCTTCGGCGGTGCTGCAGACCCTACCTGATCTACCGGTTGTCGCGGCCATGCCACTGGCTCGGGGCGATGTCGCAGCGCGACCAGAAAACACGATATGGGTGGGTCTGAACGGCGGACAACCTGCCGATGTCTGGGATCAGATCAGCCAACGCACGATGGCCTGGCGTACCGCCCGGCAGTTGGATGAAGGGCACACCGACTTTTCTGGTATGCCCGAATGCGCTGTTCTCTGGATCGACATATCGGTCATTGATCTGGGACATGCGGCAGGTGCTGTCGGTCTTAATCCCGCTGGAATGAAACCCGAAACGCTGATTTCCGTAATCGGGGCTATGGCGTGTAGCTGGCAGGCGATTGTAATCACTGGCCTTGCGCCTGCGCGCGACACGCGAGGCATGTCCGAATTGGCGGCAATTGAAACCCTCAACGCGGCACTGCACAATGGGTGATGTGGCGCAAATACAATTTGACATGATCCCCAGCTTTCTGGGCGTGCCTGTTGGCGATTTAGAAGATCTTGTGCCTGGCCAGGTCGCGATAGCAGGGTATTTTTGTGACAATCTCGACCGGCCTGCGGCGGGTCAACGCTACCTCGCAAGGCAGTTGCGATACGCCTCCCGGCCCGAAAATGCGCCCGCGAATGCCATTGACCTGGGGGATGTGAACGTATTTCCGCTTGAGCCGGACAAGCATTTTTCCGCAGTTATCTCGCAATGCGGGGCGGTTTTGAAAACTGGCGCGCGGATGGTTTTGGTTGGCGGCGATTCCAGCGGCCTGAAGGCGCTTGGCATCGCTGCACAGAGGGTCACAGGTGCGGATGTTCCTGTCGTTCCGGTAACAGGGGGCATTAAGGGCAATCTGTCCAAAACTCAACCGATCATTCTGTCTGTGGATTTACAGGAGCTTGCGGGCATCTGGATGTCGCAACCGCGTCGCCTGACCGGGCTGTCGCCCGCACAGATGATCGCGCAAATTGATGCCACCCCTGGCAATGTAGTCGCCGCAGCGATTTTTGGGCTTGCCCCGGCATTAGACAGCCGTGGCAGCATGGAAACCCGCGCAGCGCTGGCAATCTTGCAGGCAGTGGCTGAGCGCCTTGAGAAAGGAGCGTCTTGATGCCTTTACGTTCGGCACCATTGCCGCGCATGGCAGGGCATTTGTCGTTCATGCGTGCACAGACCAAAGTAATCTGCGATGTCCGGCCTGGTGATCTGGCGGTGCTGGGCGTCCCGTTTGAAGACACGAGCGCGCCATATGCCGGTCAATCCCTGGCGCCGCGTGCATTGCGCGAAACCTCGGTCTATTTTGGCTGGCATGCAAACCCGCAATTCAGCCACCCAGTTGATATCGATGCACGACAAGACATTCAAACCGACGGCTTGCACGAACGATTGTGCGACCTCGGAGATATATCGCCGGGGCACGATGAAGCAATCCACACAGCATTGAGAGTTGCAATAAGCCAGATCAGCAGCAATGGTGCCTGTGCAGTAATTTTGGGCGGGTCGGATCACCTGTCTGAGACAGTTCAGAGCGCGCTACCTAATTGTCAAACAGTACAACTTGGCGGTACGCCACGTGATGCGCGCGATTTTCATATAGCGCCCTTGCCGAATGGTTCTAACACGATCAGCAAATCAGACACAGCCTCGCAGCTTACTAGGTTATCCCAATGGCGAGATGCATCTAAGCCACTGTTTGTGCAGTTTGATCTGTCCGTGTTTGAAACATCGCTCAGCACCCTTTGTGACCAGCCCCGATTGGGAGGCTGCGATCTTGATACAGTGGCGCAATGGCTCAGCGCTCTAGGACAGCACGAGGTCAGCGCCATCATGTTGACCGGTCTGAACCCGAACAGACCCGGCATGGGCGTGGTGAAGGTTGGCCAAAGACTTATGGTCACGGCCCTTCTGGCATTTATCTATGCGCGCCTGGGATTTGGGATTGATCATCCGGGCTGCCTAACCTCAAAGGAAAATGTACCGACATGACTGCAACGATTACGACATTCCACCCGCCC
>JAJCXW010000069.1 GCA_029263235.1 Acidimicrobiales bacterium | reverse complement strand
TCGCGCCAAAGCCTGACCACAGATGGGTTATACGTTAACGCGCCTTGCCGAAGAACAATTGATTGAATGCTATCTTTTTGGCTTTCAGCGCTTTGGTTAGGCACAGGCAGAACAGTATCTTGCAAATATTCAGAACTGTTTTGATTTATTGAGTGACAATCCGAGAATAGCAAAAGCCAGAAAAGGGTTTGAGCAAAAACTTCGCATCCATCACCACAAGCGGCATTATGTGGTTTATATTCTGAATGAGAATACCGGTGATATTCTTGTTCTCTCTGTTTTACATGACAGCATGGATATTGCCCGGCATTTAAGAAATGAAGCACTTTAACTGAATGGACTGTCCAGATTTTCACGATAAAGGCGTGACGCGCGAAGGTGCATCCCGTTTTGCAAGATTACTTTTAGATCGCCGCTGCTGATCAGTGAGCTGATCATCAAGCGCGTTCCTCTGCTCAGATTATGTTTCGGCATGAAGCTAATCCCGGTGACTGAATAGAGTTGGCCTCTTGTCATCATCAGGCTAGAAAAGGTGTGTCATGATCTGGAGGCTTGTATGAGTGCGCTTTTTACCGTCGAAAACCTGTTTACACTATTGATGCTGATTGCCCTGCAGGCCGTGTTGGGTTTTGATAACCTTCTTTATATTTCAATCGAGTCCAAACGGGTGGAAAAGCGTCATCAGGCGCTGGTGCGCCATGCCGGTATCGGTATTGCCATCTTTTTTCGTATTGCCCTTTTGTTTTTGGTGCTGCGCGCCGTTGCCATGTTCCAGGCGCCCCTGTTCGGGTTTCACTATGGTGGTGTGTTGGAGGGTGCATTTAATGTTCACAGCCTGATTACGCTGCTGGGGGGCGGCTTTATCATCTATACGGCGACCAAGGAAATTTCTCACCTGTTGCAGACCGAGGATCTGGAGGGTGAGACAAAGAAAAGCGGCTCCGTGGCCAAAGCCATTTTCTGGATTGTCTCCATGAATCTGGTTTTCTCTTTTGATTCCATTCTTTCAGCCATGGCGCTCTCTGATGTGTTCATCCTCATGGCCATTGCAATCATTATATCGGGCATTCTGATGATCTGGTTGTCTGATTATGTAGCCGGCTTTTTGGAAAAAAACCGCATGTATGAGGTGATGGGCCTGTTTATCCTGTTCCTTGTCGGCATTTTGCTGGTTACCGAAGGCGGGCATCTGGCCCATATCAAGCTTTTTGGCTTTGCCGTAGAGGCGATGAGCAAGACCACCTTCTATTTTGTTCTGGCGGTTATTGTTATTACCGATGTGATCCAGAACCGGTATCGCCAAAAAGCAAGACCGCTGGCCTGATTAAAAGGCCCGCATAATTGCGATTGAGAAGGGGTGGGACTATTACGCTCTTGTGCGTGAATGGCAGGGCTTTGCCAAGGCACAAAAAAAACCCGCCTCACAATATCGGCGGGGCGTTTGTGGGGTTTGTGGGGTTTGTGGGGTTTGTAAGAAAAAGCAAGCCTTGCGGTAATTAAGGAAATTACAATGCCTTGGATGAAACCCACCTTCAATAACGATGTAAGTTAGCCGACACGCTCAAACTTGCCACTCGTGAAAAAGTGAAAGAAATGCAGGCTGATAACAGAAAGGAATCGATCCATGTCCAAGACAAATTTTGATGAGTGCTTTAAAAGCCTAGCTTTTGATTTTTTCTATAAGTTTTCCAGATTTGAATTTGCCTTGAAAGAGGAGCAGGACTTTCGAAAAGCGAACGATAAAAACTTAACACATTATGCTTGGAACGCATTCATAAATAAACATAAAAATGCTTATGAAATTAGCGAAACAGGAAAATTTTTGTTGGATAAAAAGCCAAAAAAACAAATTTGCGACGAAAATGGAAATCTGAATTGGGAGACACAAAGTTTTGAAAAAATGGATCTAGAGGCTGTTGTTAGAAATATTAAAACTGTTCGTAATAATTTATTCCATGGCGGCAAACATGATAGGGGTCTTTGGAGCGATACTGATCGCAATAGAGAGTTGATAATCGCTTCTACTAAAATATTAGATCAACTTTCTAGTTTATTGGAACTTAAAGACGATTATATTGGTGAATATTAAAATATTGGCGATTAATGGATAAATTAATAAATAAGTGGTTTATAGTCCCGAGCAATATAATGTTTTTTATATTGTTTGCAGTATTTCCATTTGTTTTATTTTATATTTTATTTGGAATGTCGGTATTATTAGTCATTATTTTTGTTTCTTCCCCTCAAGAAAACGAAAACAGAACTGGTACAGTCAAATGGGTGCGTGATCGTCTCATAGAAATTGTTCTGTTCCTGTTCATATTTATTGGGCCAGCTCTTTTATTGGCTTTGATTGGTATGTTTGGGGGCGGTGGCGGGTTTGACTGCAACAGTTCACTTTATCGTTGTTGAGGGTGACAAATTTGAACAAATCTTACTCCTAAAACTTCGTTCTCCCTGAATTATCCCGCCCTCGTTCGCGCTCTTTTTGTGCCTGTTTTTTAGCCTCTTTTGATGCCCTGTTCATGGCTTCTTTGCTGGTTGCTTTCTTCACACGATCAGAAAAAGCCTTGCGGGGTTTCGTCGGCTTTTCTCTGCGCCTATTTGCCTGCCTCTGTAAGTTACCGAGTTCACAGCGTTCTTGAGCTTAGACACCGCCATGCGCACCATTACTATTGAGGCGGCGCGGATGATTGGTTTGGAGAATGAAATTGGCTCAATCGCGCCCGGCAAAAACGCTGATTTTGCTGTGCTGGAGGAAAACCCCTATCAGGTGGTGCCCATGCATCTGAAAGACATCAAGGTGGATGGCGTGGTTTTTGAGGGAAAATGGTTTGGTGCACAAAAAAAAGCGGGGCCAGATCACTGACCCCGCTGTAAGTAAACCACTTTAGGCTTTAGTACCGGTACGCGTCGGACTTGAACGGCCCTTCGACAGGAACGTCAATGTATTTTGCCTGCTCGTCGGTAAGCACCGTCAGGTCTGCGCCCAGTTTTTCAAGATGCAGACGCGCCACCTTCTCGTCCAGATGCTTGGGCAGGGTGTAAACCTGATTTTCATAGCTGCTGGCGTTTTTCCATAGCTCGATCTGTGCCAGAGTCTGGTTGGTAAAACTGGCGGACATAACAAAGCTGGGGTGGCCAGTGGCATTACCCAGATTAACCAGACGGCCTTCAGACAAGAGGATCATCCGGTTGCCGCTGGGCAGATCAATCATATCCACCTGGGGTTTAATGTTGGTCCATTTATAGTTTTTCATGTCGGCCACAGCGATTTCATTATCGAAATGACCGATATTGCAAACAATGGCCATGTCTTTTAGGGCCCGCATGTGATCGGCTGTGACAATATCTTTATTGCCCGTTGTGGTCACGATAATGTCCACATTGGAAACTACATCATCAAGACGTTTAACTTCAAAGCCGTCCATGGCGGCCTGCAAGGCGCAAATCGGGTCAATTTCGGTGACAATCACGCGTGCGCCTGAACCGGAAAGGCTTTGTGCCGAGCCTTTGCCCACATCCCCATAACCACAAACCACGGCCACCTT
>JAJCXW010000068.1 GCA_029263235.1 Acidimicrobiales bacterium | reverse complement strand
GGTCGACGCCACGATCGTCCGGACGGCATGGCTGTGCGGCCAACACGGACACAACATGGTCAAGACGATTCTGCGACTGCTCGGTGAGCACGACACGTTGAGCTTCGTCGACGATCAGCGTGGTCATCCCACCTTCGTGTCGGATCTGGCGCCGGTGCTTCGCCGGTTGGCGATCGAGCGTCGGCCCGGCGTCTTCCACGTCACCAATCAGGGCGCGGTGAGCTGGTTTGAGTTCGCGAAAGAGGTGGCGATCGCTGCCGGTGCCGATCCGGAGCGGGTCAACCCCTGCTCCACATCGGATCTCGTTCCGGCTCGGCCGGCCCCTCGGCCAGCAAACTCAGTTCTCGACAACATGGCCCTGCGCCTGTCCGGTCTGCCCACCACAAGAGACTTTCGCGAGCCGCTGGCGGAGCTGGTGTCGAAACTCACCTGAGTCTGGGCTTGAGTCTGATTCAGCCGGCCGCGGTCAGCATCGAATCGAGGAGCCAGTCGCGGGAGATCTGCACTGCATCCTCCTCGCCGAGGTGTACCCCATCGGGGCGGAGTGCGAAGTCGACCTCGGGGTCGCCGCCGTCGATTCGTCGCCCGTACTCGAAGAGCGTGACTCGATCGTCGGCTGCGGTCAGGTCCTCGAGAATGTTGGTGAGAGAGTCGACCCTCTCGGGCATGGTGGTGAGAGAGCGATCGCCGCTTCCTCGAGGTGAGTCGGCCCACACATAGGGCGGTCTGGCCCAGAGGATCGGCACTCCGGCGCTTGCCAGCACATCGATTTTGGCCTCGAAGCTCTCGGCGTAGACCGCATCGTGGATCGGCATTCCCACCGACTCGTAGTTGCCGTCGCGGTCGACGTCGCGGTCCATGGTGTCCATCGGGCCGTAGAAGACGGCGACCATGTCGGGTTGGAACTCGGCGATCGCCTCGGCCCAGACTTCGGGCCACGCCATGCACTCGACCTGCACCTCGCCCCCCGGCCCGGGCTGATGGCGGAACAGCCCCAGATCGACGACTCCGCAGCCCGGAATCCCGAACTCGGTGATCGCGGCCAGGCCGGACTCTCCGCCCCATGCCGACAAGCCACCTGCGACCGAGTGGGCGGTTGAGTCACCAACTACAAGGATTCGTGCCGGCACGGCAACGGTGGATGTCGTCGGCGAGTCGAGGGAAGCGGTTGGGTCGGTGGTGGCGGGCGCCGTCGAGGCCGGCGCAGTGGCGACGGGAGCGGCCAAGGCCGGATTGGCTGTGGATGTGATCCTCAGGGTCACCAGGGCGAGCACCGCGACGCCGGCGAGTGACACCACAGCGGCCGCAGCGATGGTTCGGCTACCGGTGAGCAACCGGCGGCTGCGAATCGGCATCTCGTAGAGCGAATAGGAGATCGCGGCAGCCACGAGAGTCACCGCAGCTCGAACCGCGAAGAGCTTCCAGCCGGTTGCCCCCACCCGACGGGCGGTGAGCAGGCCGTAGATCGGCCAGTGAAAGAGGTAGATCCCGTAGGAGATCCTTCCGATGTAGGTCACCGGTCGGGCCTCGACGATCACCGACAGCAACCCGGTCGGAGCGATTGACGACAACGTGATGACCACCGACACCAACGCGAACGCGGGTAGTAGCCAGGTGCCAACTGCGGCGTCGAATGACTGCACCGAGGTCATCGCCACAACCGCGATGACCCAGGCCGGCCATGCCGCCCAGCCAACCCACCTTCGGCGTTCGGCTCTGGGGTGCTCAGAGTGCCAAAAGGCCAGGAGAACGCCGGCGAGGATCTCGAGCACCCGCGTGTCGGTGCCGAAGTAGGTGCGGCTCACGTCGGTGATCAGCAGGGTGGTGACGAGAGACGCCAAGGTGAGCGCAGCGAATACCTTCCACACATCCTTCGGTCTGACGAACCTGACGGCGAGAACGAACACGATCGGAAACAGCATGTAGAACTGCTCCTCGATCGAGAGGCTCCAGAAGTGCCTGACCGGTGATGGTGCGCCGAATATGTCGGAGTAGGCCTCGTTGCTGAAGTACGAATGCCAGTTGGCCACGTAGAACAGCGCCGAGATCAGCTCGCTACGGAGACTCTCGATTTGGTCGTCGAAGATCAAGTGATCGTTGGCAACCGCCACGAACGCCAGCGTGAGTAGCGATGCCGGCAACAGGCGCCTGATGCGACGCTCCCAAAAACTGAAGACAGCGACCTTGCCAGAACGCTGGTGTTCGGCGATCAGCCGGGAGGTGATCAGGTAGCCCGACAGCGTGAAGAAGACCGAGACTCCCAGCCAGCCTCCCACCGCCCAGTCGAACCCCGAGTGAAACAGCAGAACCGCCACCACCGCGATGCCCCGCACCCCGTCGAGACCCGGCATGTACGCGAGTGAACCTCGGTCGGACGTGGCCGGGCGCTGTGGCGAGGTCTCGATGCTCGGTTGCATTGTCGGCGGACGTTACGCCGAAGCGAGAGTGGCCGCCACGACCGGAGGAGGTTGCACGGCCGACCAGGCGGTGGGGCTCTGGGCGAGTCGCTGTAGGAATGTAGCCATTTCACCTCGAGTGATGAACGCATTGGGGGTGTAGGTGTCGGCGGTGGTTCCGAGTGTGACTCCGGTTTCCTGTAGCCAATTGGCGGCTACGGAGAAGAAACTCGACTCGGGTACGTCACTGAACGGCGAAAGCTGGGTAGGAACGGGTTTCCCGCACATGCGCCAGATGAATGCCGCCATTTCACCTCTGGTGACGAAACGGTCGGGCGAGAATGTGTCGAGGGATGTGCCGAAGGTGATCTCGGACTCGGCCAGCCATGCGACAGCATCGGCGAGTGGGTGATCGGCCGGCACGTCGACGAACGGCGGTGGCGCTGCGGGCTGAGGGCGGTCCCATACCCGCCACAGGAAGGCGGCCATCTGGATGCGGGACACTTCGTCCATCGGCTCGAACAATCCAGGAAGAGTGCCCTCGGTGATGTCGTTGGCTCGTAGCCAGTAGACGCCGTCGGCGAAGAACCTGGTCGGTTCGACATCGATGAACGTGGCGAACAGCCGTAGGTCCATGAGCAGGGCGGAGCTCCCGTCGCCTGCTGCTGCGGTGACGACCACGGAGCGCGTGTCGAGGTCGATCGGCACCGAATGGGTGAACCCGTGCAGATCGCCGGCATCGGGATACACGCTCGACAAGCCGGGATGCGGTTCGTCGGCCACGACCGCTGTGGAAGGGGCTTGATCGACCGAGACCTCGACTGGAACGATGCTGGAAGGGGCAAACCGGTCGAGGGCCCAGCCCGAGATTCCGATCGCATCGGGGCCGTAGTCGGGTTCGAGGTGCCCGAACACGGGGACCAGTTCGGCGGCGGCAGCTCGTATCTCGGGGATTCGCCCGAAGAGCACCCCACCCGGGCACGCGGTCTGCTGGTTCTCACGGTGACCGGAGATGTTGTTGACGATGATCATGTCGCCCGACGCTGCGTAGTCGCCTCCGGCGGAACGTACGACCGTCTGGCCGAGCGGATCGACGCCGTAGCGGCTCAGCTTCCAGCCCAACAGAGCGGACAGGGCGTTGAGGACGGGCTGGCCCGGGTCGGTATTGGTGAAGGTACCGAGCACCGAGACTCCGACGCTCTCGGTGTTGAGGCCCGAAACATGGGCGCCGCTGACCGATCCCTCCATGGCGCCGGCTCGGGCATGCCAGATGCGGCCGAACCTGTCGATGACGAAGTTGTAGCCGATGTCGTCCCATCCTCGGGTGTCCATGTGGAAGCGCTGTATGCCTCGCAACATCGTCGGGACATCGTCGGGCCCGTAGGAGTTGATGTTGACCGTGTGGTGCACGATGCCGTGCCGAATCCCGACATCGGCCCGACACCCGAGTCCGTTGACCGACGACCCGAGCCAGCAGTCGATCGTGTCGCGGCGCTGACGGTCGGTCCAGTTGTTGCGCTCGATGATCGACAGGCCCTCGGCTGGTTCGACCGTGGTGTAGCCCTCGGGGCTGAGCCCTGAAGCCGACAGCGGCCCGGGTGTGTCGGGGATCTCGGTGCGGCGAAGATCCATGACGGCTCGTGTCGGTGTGACTCGGAAGGCTTCGGCCCCTGGAACCAGTACGGCAGGGCCATGGATCCGGCCCAGCGGGTCGGGTGGCCCGTGACCGTGGTCGGATTCGACGTCTATGGGATCGAGCCAGATTCCGTTGACGAGAGGGACCACTTGGGCGGCGACCCCACCGGAGTCGGGCCCTAGCCAGCTGAGCGCGACTCCCAGCATTCCCTCCCCTCCGGCCGACTCGATCACCTCGCCTGCTGCCGGCACCGCCAGGCCGTTGAGCGAATCTGCTGCAGCGGCGAACGGTGCTCGGGGGAGCCATGCCGCCATTGGACTCAGGGCGGAGGCCTGGAGCAGGCGGCGCCGCGACAGGGTCATGGCACCCGCATGGCGATCGGCAGGAATGCGCCATCGGCGAAGGCTCCGGGTTTCGCGGCAAGGCGCCACAGGAAGGCAGCGATGTCGCCCCTGGTCAGAGTGTCGTCGGGTGAGAAGGTGTCGGCGGCGGTGCCGAAGGTGATTTCCCATTCGATCATCCACTTCACGGCGTCGACGTAGTAGGCGCCAGCGGGGACATCAGTGAAACTGTTGGGTGCGGTTGGCGGGGGCTGGCCGGCGAAGCGCCATAGGAAAGCGGCCGCTTCACCTCTGGTGACGATTGTCGAAGGCGAGAAGGTGTCGGTGGTGGTGCCGAAGGTGATGCCCTGCTCGACCATCCACTGCACTGCGGTTTCGTAGAAGGCGCCGGCCGGGACATCGGAGAACGACTGGTTGTCGAACGGTGTCGGTTCGCCGGCGAATCGCCACAGGAAGGTGGCGATGGTGGCGCGGTCGTTGCCGAGCGAGGGTGCGAATGTGTTGGCCGCCACGCCGCCGGTGAGGTCGTTGAGAGTCATCCAAGCGACCGCGTCGGCGAAGTAGGCGTCGGGGTCGACATCGAAGAACGTGGTGACACGGGTGCGGTGACCGGGGAGTTTGCTGCACCCGGATGTGTTGCCGCATCCGATTCTGAGGGCGTTCCAGAATCGGTAGCCAAACGGCTCAGCAGTGTCGTAGCCGGCGTCGTTAGGGCTGCCGCGCCTGATCTCGAGGGTTCGTTGGGTGCCGTGAACAGTGACCAGCGCGTAGTCGATGTATCCCGACGGCGAGTCCGAGATCGATATTCGCTCCACCTGACCGACGTCGAGGTCGGCATAGGGGTAGTCGGCGAGCCATCTGCTGATGTCGGCCAGCGAATACGTGCGTTCCCAGGTGGAGTTGGGATTGGAGGGGTGATTGTCGTATTGATCACGGTTGGCGCGCAGGTAGGAGATCGGGCTTCGGTGCCAGCCCGCCCACTGGTAGAAGTCCTCGTTGGCGTTGCTGTATCCACCGTTGGACGATGAATAGAAGGTGGTGGCGACTTCACCATCGGTGGTCGCCACGTAGAGGTCGTTGGTGGCATCGACCGCTTCGATCCACCGGCAGGAGGAGCAGGTCTCGCTCTCGTGGTCCCAGCCGGCGTAGTTCTGATCGAGGGTGGAGGCGTAAAGGTCGAACGGCTCGTGCCATGAGGCGGTGGTGACGCGTCGGGCCAGAGTGGACAACCCGTAGGAACGTCCGGCAATGGCTTGGCTGCGCAGCGCCTCGAAATGCCACGACGACGGCACCTCCGCCAGGCCATAGAGATACTGCTGCATGGTCATGTTGCCGACGACGATGCAGAAGTCGTCGACCGCGGGGTTTCCGCACCGCGTTGCTGGGGAGGCCTTGCCTGGTGCAATCCGCCCGTCGGGGAGCATCTGAATCTGGCCGTGGGCATAGCGACGGCCGGGGACATCGGCGGCGCTGATGGCGATGGGTTCGCCATCGGGAAAGGTGATGGTGAGATATGCCCCGACGCAGCCGGTGCCACAGACGTCGGCCAGCAACGTCGAGACCGTTGGCTGCCTTCCGTTGCAGCCGGCTCCGGGGCCGACGAGCATCTGCCAGGCGTAGGCGCCCTGGGCCGAATCGTATGACCGGCCAATGGTGAAGGGATCGGTGGTCGTGGCGATGTCGGTGCCGTCGACCGCGATGGTGACGGGCCCCGGACTTCCGGCGCCGTTGGCGCCCAAGGGAGTGAATGCCGAGCAGTTGCTGGTGCCGACCCGCACATCGACATCGTCGACGGCCACTGCCGGGTCGAGGGCGAGGCCGGCTGCTCCGAGGATCTGGGTGTCCTGGTAGTAGAAGGCGAGGATCTCCTCGGCAGTGAATCCAGCCTCGGCGCGACCCAGCGATCCGTACTGGCTCATGCCCACGCCATGGCCCCATCCGCCGCCGGAAAATGTGATCGCGGGATCGGCAGGAGGGGTCGCGGCCCCGGCTGGCTGCGAGAACGACAACAGAGCCGCCACGACGGCGATGATCAGGCTGGTGGCGAGGCGCTGCTGACTCATGTGTTCCTATCGGACGGCCGCCCGTTCCGAATCAGCACTTTCTATCGCAAATTCACGCGCAAGCGGTGCCGGCTGCCACCATTCGAGGTCGGATCGGGCCTACCGTCTAGTTCGTCGAGCGGCGTATCGGTGCCACACGCTCGGTTCGGTCGAACAGGAGTTGTGTGCGAAAGTCGTTCGTTGTTCTGGTGGTTGCCGCCGTGGTGGGGTCGGCAACAGGGTTCGCTCCAGCCACCTCAGCGTCGGATTCCTTGCCGACGGTCGATCCTCGCCTCGAGTCGGTGCTGATTTCGGTCACTGATCTCGGACGGGTCGGCGACGCCGGCCTGCTGGCTCACAACCTGCAACTGGCCCACGGTGCCGACATCCGACCGTCGGTGGCGCTCGACGACATCGACCTGATCGCAGCCGAGGTGACTCCGGCGGGGGCGGCCGCCCTCAGCCGGGTCCCGTACGTGGAGGCGGTCGAGGTCGCCCACGAACTCCATCCGCTGCTCGACGTGTCGGTGCCGGCGGTCGGGGCCGCGGCGATGCAATCTGCCGGCGTCGGCGGCACCGGCAAGATCGTTGCGGTGATCGACTCAGGAGTCGACACCACTACGCCGGGGTTGGTCGGGGTCGTCACCGACGAGGCGTGTTTCGTTCCCGTAGCGGTGTCCCCTCCATCGGTACTGGTGGAGGGATGCCCGGCCGGATCCACGGGCACGGGAGCGGCGGCACCGTGCGTGTCTCTTCCGTCTGATTGCAGCCACGGCACCCACATAGCGGGCATCGTCGCCGGAGTCGGTCCCGTCTTCACCGGGGTGGCCCCCGACGCCAGCGTCCTCGCCGTCCGAGTGTTCGGCGTGGTCGACCACCACCTCGGCGCAGGCCCGGAGCCCATCATTCCCGAGGCCGGGGTCTTGCAGGCGATGGAACACGTCTACAACGCAGCCGCGGTATCCGACATAGTTGCGGTGAACCTCAGTCTGGGTGGCCCGCCCGGGCAGTCTTGTGTGTCGGCCCAATGGACCGATGTGGTCACCCGACTGGCATCAAGAGGGGTCGCGGTGGTGGCGGCCAGTGGCAACGACAGCTGGGGAGCCGTAGCGGGAAACGAAGCAGTGTCCTTCCCGGCTTGTCTGCCCGGCGTGATCTCGGTTGGATCCACGACAGCTGCCGGCAGTGTCTCGTCGTTCACCAACTCGAGCAGCGTGCTCGACATGCTGGCGCCGGGAGATCCCATCACGTCCACCGTTCCGCTCTCGCTGTCGGCCAGCGGCTACGCCGGATTCCAAGGAACCTCGTTCGCATCGCCCCACGTTGCCGCAGCCATGGCCCTACTCGACCAGATCTGGCCCGACATGGGAGTGGAGAGCAAGCGGGCATTGCTCAGAACGACCGGCTCGATGATCACCCGAACCACTCCCAGCGTTGGCGACCGCGAACTCAGGTTCCCGCAGATGCAGTTGGCCAACATCCTCGGGTTCACCCCGTTCGCTGACTCGATCGGCGATGCCTTCTGGATGGGCCCGGCCCAGTGGGCTCGCTACACGGGAGTCTCGAGCGGACTCGACGGCGTGAGCTTCGGAGCGTCGTCGTCTCTCAACCGGGCGCAGGCGGTGACCTTCCTCTGGAACCTCATGGGTCAGCCCGACGTGGTACTGACGCTGCCGTTCACCGATGTGCCGGCCGGAGCCTTCTACGAGAAGGCCGTGAAATGGGCCTTGTCCAACGGCATCACGAGCGGCACCAGCACCACCACGTTCTCGCCGGAGGGGCTGGTCACCCGCTGGCAGGTCGCAACATTCATGTGGCACATGGCCGGCGACCCCGTTCCGGCGGCGACGTCAAGCTTCCTCGACGTGCCGAGGCCGAGCCTCTTCGCCGTTCCCGTCGACTGGATGGCAGCCAACAACATCACCGCGGGCACAGATGCCTCGGGGCTCTACTTCTCGCCGGAGTGGGTGATCGATCGGGGACAGATGATCACGTTCCTGTATCGGCTGATCAGTAACCCCGATGCCTGGACGGGTTCCGTGACGCCGCCGCCGTTGGCCGTGCTCTTCTGAATCGCCGCCGTGGCGAAGACCTTCAGCCTCGGCCCGCCAGTCGACTCGTGACGCCGTACTTCACGATGCAGCGAGCAGCTGCGACGCCGTCGCGCCAGTTGATCTTCTTGCCCTCGGCGTAGGTACGCCCCGAATAGGAGATTCCCACCTCCCAGACCCGCCAACCGCCAGCCGCGACCTTGGCTGTCATCTCGGGTTCGATACCGAAGCGGCTCTCTTGAAGGTCGAGACCCTGCACCACCTCGCGCCGAAAGGCCTTGAAGCAGGTCTCCATGTCGGTGAGGTTGAGATCGGTGAACATGTTGGACAGCAACGTGAGCAGGCGGTTGCCCACGGAGTGCCAGAAGTAGAGCACCCGCCGGGGACGACCCGACTGGAATCTTGATCCGAATACCACGTCGGCATCACCTGCCAGGAGCGGCTGGAGCATCAGGCCGTAGTCGACCGGGTCGTATTCGAGGTCGGCGTCCTGGACGATGACGAACTCGGCGGTGGCCTCGGCGAACCCCCGTCGCAGTGCCGCGCCCTTGCCCTGGTTGTGGGACTGCAGAATCACTCGCACACGGGGATCGGAGATTTCGTCGAGTCGTTCGCGGGTCCCGTCGGTGGAGCCGTCGTCGACGATCACGAGATCGGCGGTGTAGGGGCTGGCCAGCACCCTGGCGACGATCTCGGTGACCGTGGCTGCCTCGTTGAAACAAGGCATGACCACGCTCAGACAGGGTTGCGCTTCGGGAGCCATAGGAGTGCTGGAGGCTAGCAGCGCTTCTCTCATCCATCTTCGGTGGGGCTAGCATCGTTGGCCATGCGCAGCCGCTGCAATCGGGCATCCAGATGACGGCTCGCGTGGCCATCGTGATTCCGTGCCTCAACGAATCATCGACCATTGCTGAGGTCGTCGAGGGCTTCCGTTCGGCCGTACCGGGCGCCACGATAGTGGTTGCCGCCAACGGCTCCGACGACGACACGGCTGCGGTCGCCGAGGCTGCGGGGGCGCGAGTGCTCACCGAGCCTCGCTCCGGCAAGGGCTACGCCATGCGACGGCTGTTCGCCGATGTCGACGCCGACTGCTACGTGATGGTCGATGGCGACGCCACCTACGACCCATCCAGCGCGCCGGAGATGATCGCCCATGTGCTCGATCGTGGCGTCGACATGGTGGTGGGTCGAAGGGTGGGCGACGATGAAGGCGCCTACAGGGCCGGTCACCAATGGGGCAATGCCGTCTTGTCTTGGGCGTTTAGGCGTCTGTTTCGGATTGACATCGACGACACCCTTAGTGGCTATCGGGCCTTCAGTCGCCGGTTCGTCAAGACCTTTCCGATTCTCACCCAGGGATTCGAACTCGAGGCTGATCTCAATGCCCATGCGGCGAGCCTCGGATTGTCGTATCACGAGACCGACACCGTCTACCAGAGTCGCCCTGAGGGATCTGAGTCGAAGTTGGCCACCTGGACGGACGGGCTCAAGATAATGCGACGCCTGCTCCGACTGTTTCGAGATTGGCGTCCAATGCTCAGCTTCACAGTCGTCGGTTTCGCCCTGATGTTGCTGGGGGGCATAGCGGTGATCCCGGTGCTGGTCGAATACGCCCGCACCGGTCTCGTCACCAGACTCCCAACTCTTCTGGCAGCCACCGCAGCGTTCTTGGCCGGCGGGGGACTGGTCGGCACCGGAATGATCCTCGAGCGGGTCACGCGGGTGAGACTCGAGGTCACGCGTCTGCTCTATCTGTCGAATCCGGCCCCCCACGGTGGCTCGATCGTCACGACGAAATCGCCCGACGACACGCCGTGATCCACATCGTGATCGGCACCAAGGCCGAGTACATCAAGACCGCACCGGTGCTCAGGGAACTCCAACGTCGAGGCGTGGAGTTCCGACTGATCGATGTGGGCCAACACGCCGGATTGCCGCCGAAGTTTCGCCGCGATCTCGGCCTTGGCGATCCCGACGCGAGGCTCGACGATCGTGGCGATGCGGAAACGATCGGTGAGGCGGCCACTTGGATGCTCCGCACCTCGCGAAACCTGATGCGATCGAAGCGCCGTCTGCTCCGCGATGTCTTCGGCGGCGAGACAGGAGTTTGTCTGGTCCACGGCGACACGCCCTCGACCCTGCTCGCCACCTTGATCTCACGACGGGCCGGATTGCCTGTCGCTCATCTCGAGTCTGGGCTGCGATCCCACCATCTGTTCCATCCTTTTCCCGAGGAGCTCACCCGCATTGTGGTGATGCGTGTGGCGCGGACGCTCTACGCCCCGGATGCCACCGCCGTGGTCAATCTCCAACGAATGAAGCTGAAGGGCGACATTGTCGAGACCGGAGGCAACACTTCCGTCGACGCTGTCGCCCATGTCGTGGCCGATGACTCCGTCACCGGTTCGTCCGGTCCGGGTCTGATCACCATCCATCGAGTCGAGAATCTCCACAGACGGGGTCGGATCGATGCTCTCATCGGGCTCCTGAAGAAGGCGGCCGAGACCGGCCCGGTGAAGTTCCACGTTCACCAACCGACCGAGTTGGCCTTGCGCAAGTTCGGCAAATGGGACGAGGTCGAGGCATCCGGGGTGATTGTCGAACCGTTGATCCCTTATGAGGAGTTCCTGGCTGAGGTGATCGTGGCACCTTGGGTGATCACCGACGGAGGTTCGATCCAGGAAGAGTGCTCGATGCTCGGAGTGCCGACCTTGCTGTGGCGGGCCCGAACCGAACGGCAAGACGGTCTCGGCACCAATGTCGTGGTGTCGAACTACGACCCCAACGCGATCGACGCATTCTTGTCGGACCCGGAGCGATACCGCAGCGGTCGATCGGCGGGCGGGGCCTCGCCGGCTGCTCTGGTGACAGATCACCTGATCGATCTGGACTCCCGGCTCTGATTTCGATCGTCGGCCGATTGGTCAGCGCCCAGCGCCCCGCCGCTCGACTTCGTCCACCAGCAGTTGGATCACCGACTGGTTGAGGGCCGAACCGGATCGCAGCGCGGTGAGCGCCTCGGATCGCTCCGATCTTCGATCAGCGATTGATTCGAACAGTTCGGCGACTGTTGCCGGTGAGGCATCGACGGAAGAAAGGGCGAAGCCGCCGTGGCTCTCACCGACGAGATCGGCCATCTTGGGGGAGTAGTCGAGCACCACACATGGCCGCTGGTTCAACATGGCTGCGATCGCTCCGTGGTAGCGCATGG
>JAJCXW010000067.1 GCA_029263235.1 Acidimicrobiales bacterium | reverse complement strand
CTGCGACCTGCTGTTTACAAGACAGCTGCTCTACCAACTGAGCTACTCGGGCCGGGTGCGGCGACAAGTCCGCCTGATGAGCGTAGAGGGGTTATGGGCGGGGATGGTCATACCCGGGCCTTCCGATCTGCAAGGCTGTTGCGATGGAGCTGACCGAGCGTGATCGCAGGATCCTCGAACTCGAGCGTGAGTGGTGGACGGATGTCTCCGTGAAGCGATCCGAGATCACCGATGAGTTGGGTATGTCGACCTCGCGCTACTACGAGATGCTCAACGAGCTGATCGACTCCCCCGCAGCCGAACTCCACGACCCCTTGGTTGTGCGTCGCCTGCGTAGGATGCGTGATGAACGACGACAGGCACGTAGATTCGTCAGTTCAACGATGGAGGAGCACGGCTGACATGACGACGCCAGGACGATATGCCGCATCAGATGGATCGTTCGCCCGTTCAACGGGCAACGCTGCCGCCCGGGGTGTGCTGCTGATCGCGGTCGCCGTTGTCATAGGGGTGTTCCTGTTGTCGCAGGGATTCGATTCTCCGTCGGGCGTTGCCGCCGGCCCAGACGCGCCCACCACGACAGCCCCCAGCACCGACACCACCGACACCACCGGCAACGACGACACCACGACCACGCTCGGCGAGGACACGTCCACCACTCAGGGGAGTGTCACGGTCGATCCGGTCACCACAAGGCCGGCCGGCGAGGTGAAGGTGGTGGTGGCCAACGGCACGGGTGCTCCCGGTGTCGCTGGAGCCGCCAAGACCAAGCTGACCACAGCGGGGTATGTGGCCGAGGCCGAGAACGCTGCCGTCGTTCCCACCGAACTCTCCTCGGTCTACTACGTCGACGGCTATGCCGAGGAGGCCAAGGGTGTGGCCGCGGCTCTCGGCGGCACGTTGTCGCTTCTTCGTGCCGCGCCGGCCGACCCGCTGGCGCTGATCAAGTCGCCTGAGGGGCTCGAGGATTTCCACGTCTTCGTGGTCATCGGCGACGACGATGCCCTCGGTTGATCCCGACCTCTTCGTCCAACGCTGAAGCGCTGCCGTCATGATGGTCGACGACCTCCTCGTGTCGTTCGTGGCGACTCCGTCCACGGCTGGGGTGTTCCTCGACTTCGACGGAGTGTTGGCCGACATCACCCACACCTCCAACGGCGCAGTTGTCAGGCCGGGAGTTCCCGCCCTGCTCCTGTGTCTGCAGGCCAGACTCGGACGAGTGACGATCATCTCGGGACGACCAGTCGACTACCTGGCCGACATGATCCCGGTCGAGATCGACATCGTGGGGCTCTATGGGCTCGAGTGGCGGGTAGCGGGGGCCAACCACACCCTCGACGAAGCCGAGCAATGGCGCGATGTGGTGAGTGATCTCACCGACGCGGCAATCGCTGAGTTCGGCGAGTCGCTGGTCGAACACAAAGGCCTGTCGCTCACGGTTCACTATCGAGGTGACTCTGGACAGGCCGAGTCGATGGGGCGGTGGGTTGACGCCCAATCGGCTCGAACCGGGCTGGAGGCCCGATCGGCCAAGCAGTCCTACGAACTTCATCCTCAGATCAGTCGCGACAAGGGAACCGCACTTCTCGAACTGGCCGAGTCGCTCGACCCTGTCGTGTTCATTGGTGACGACATCGGCGACCTACCGGCCTTCGACGGCCTCGACGTGCTGGCATCGCGGGGAGTCTCGACCCTTCGTATCGGCGTCTTGTCGGAGGAGTCGCCCCCGTCGTTGCTGGAGCGAGCCGACCACGTTGTCGATGGCCCTGAGGGAGCGGAGAGCTTCCTTCGCCGGGTCTGTGATCTCGTCGGCTAGACGACGTAGCTAGACACTGCGGGCCGCTTCGATCTGATCGGCCATCCAGTCGGCGGGGGTCCGTTGCAGGGCCCGTCGCCGGAGTTCAGCGGCCGCTTCGGACCGGTCGTCGGGTGCCCGGTCGAGGGCCTCGGCCAGAGCACTCGCCTGCTGGTCGATGTCGTAGGGGTTGACCGAGATGGCGGCGCCTTCGAGTTCGTCGTGAATTCCGGCCTCCCGGCTGAGCACGAGCGTTCCGTCGCGCTCGTTGACAATCGGGCCTTCTTTGGCGACCAGATTGAGGCCATCACGGATCGGGTTGACCAAGAGCACGTCGTAGCGGCGGAGATGAGCCACCGACCGGGGGAAATCGTCGGTGAGGTCGAGTTCTATCGGGGTCCAGTCGTCGGTGCCCCACCGACGGTTGACGACTTCGGACAGGGCCACCACCTCCTGGCGGTAGGCGAGATACTCCGGAAGGCCCTCGCGACTCGGATAGCCGAGCGAACGAAACACGACCCGGCCGCGGAGGTCGGGCCTTCGGGCGAGGAGAGTGTCGTAGGCGCGGATTCCTCGGAGCAGGTTCTTGGAGAGTTCGATGCGATCGACCCGGACGATGAGCTGTCGATCGCCGATCGTGGCCTCGATGTCGGCGACGGCTCGATTGCAGGTATCACTGTTGGCGACCCGCCCGATGTCGTCGGCATCGGGCGCCAATGGAGAGACGAAGGTGCGGGGTTGACGGCCGGTCAGGTCGGCGCAGGAAGCCTCGAAGTCTCTGGCCCACCGTCGGGAATGGAAGCCGCAGGCATGGTGAGCGGCCATGCCTTCCAGCAGTTCGATGGCAACTTCGGATGGAAGGACCCGCATCTGCATCGGTGGCGCGAACGGCGTGTGGGAGAAATGAACGGAGGTGATGTCGGGCCGACGGTCGCGGAGTATCGGAGCGATGAGAGCGAGGTGGTAATCCTGAATCAGGACGGTCGCGTTGTCGGGGGCCTCGTCGGCAACGGCGGTAGCGAAGGCGTGGTTGTAGGAGCGATACGACTCCCAGGCTCGGTGCCAGCCGGCATCGATGACGGGCCGACGGCTCAGGTCGTGGAGTCCGTGATGAAGAAACCAGAGCATCGAGTTGCAGACCACGTCGTAGGCGAGCCGCAGAACCTCTGGGTCGATGGAGAGGGTGCGGACCCGCATCCCATCAGACTCGATGACTCCCTCAGAAGCGGCGATGCGATCGCCGTCGCTCAGAGCGGCCGCGATCCATGTCGTGTCGGTACCGGCAACCAATGGGGCCAGACCGGACACCAGACCACCGGCGCCGCGTCGGCCCACGAGTGTGCCGTCGGTGTGAGTGAATGTGAGAGGCCCACGGTTCGACACGAGCACGACTGGTCGGTCCACCGCGGTCACGCTATCTGTCGACCGGAGTCGGCTGTGCGACGATGGGGGATGCGCGTGGTCGTCTGCCCCGACAAGTTCCGCGGTACGGCCTCGGCTGTCGACGTTGCCGCGGCGATGGCCTCGGTGGTTGAGTGTCGCGGCGGGTCGTGTGTCCAGGTGCCGATGGCCGACGGGGGAGAGGGCACTCTCGATGCGTTCGGCGGACCCAATCGCGTCAGCACGGTGTCCGGCCCGCTGGGCGAACCGGTTGATGCGGAGTGGCGTCTGAGCCGGGGCGTGGCGGTGATCGAGATGGCGCGGGCGTCGGGTCTGGTGCTCGCCGGTGGAGTCGACGGGAACGACCCGCTCGACGCGTCATCCGCCGGCACCGGCGAACTCATCATGGCGGCACTGGTGGCGGGGGCGAAACGGATCATCGTCGGAGTGGGGGGATCTGCCTGCACCGACGGAGGGCTCGGCGCGCTGAAGGCAATGTCTCCGCTCGACCGATTCCGAGGAGTGGATCTCGAGGTCGCTCGCGATGTCGAGACGCTGTTTGTCGACGCGGCCGAGGTCTTCGGACCCCAGAAGGGTGCGTCGGCGGCCCAGGTGGCACTGCTGACCCGCCGCCTCGAGCGGCTGGCCGCTGTCTACCTGTCGGAGAATGCGGTGTCGGTGAGCGATGTTGTCGGTTCGGGTGCGGCGGGCGGGCTCGCCGGGGGACTGCTGGTTGCGGGAGCAACGCTACAGCCCGGATTCGAGCTCATCTCCGATGTGTTGGAGCTCTACGAGGCCATCGAGACAGCAGATCTGGTGATCACCGGCGAAGGCCGACTCGACCGCTCGTCGTTCGGTGGAAAGGTGGTCGGTGGTGTGGCAGAGACGGCGGGCGCGGCGGGTGTGCCGGTCGCAGCGGTGGTCGGGTCGTCGGATTCCAGCGTGGCCGATCGAATCAAGATGGTCGATCTCAGTGCCGAGTTCGGGCTCGATCGGGCCATGAACGACACGTTGGGTTGTGTCGGTGAGGCCGCCGGCCGGCTAATCGACGATCTGGGCTGATCAGCGGTTGGCTTTGGTCGACACGACCCAGCCGGCCAATCCGACGAGCACGACGATGGCGAGCGCCACCTTCACGAGCCCGATGACCGAAACCAACAACCACTGGACGAGTGTGACCGCGCCGAAGGCGGCCAGCGCGCCGATGACGAGCATCGCCGAGATGGGTGGGCGTTGACGTCGGGGCTTGCTCTCATGCTTTTCGATGGCCACCCGACCAGATTAGGCGTTCTTCGAGCGTCACGTCTTCACATTCCCGATACGATCGGTCGGGATTTCATAGTGTGAAGGAACGAACATGAGCGTGATCGTCAGAGTCCCAACCACCCTGCGGACACTCACCGCCGGTGAGTCAGAAGTCTCCGTCGATGGTGGAGATGTTGCAGCAGTGCTCGAATCGCTCGAGTCCGCCCACCCCGGCTTTCGCGAAAGGATCCTCGACGACGAGGGCAATCTTCGCCGATTCGTCAACGTTTTCGTGAGTGACGACGACGTTAGGTTCATCGACGGCCTGGCCACGGCGGTTCCCGACGGGGAGACGGTGAGCATCGTTCCGGCGGTAGCCGGAGGCTGATCCCCCAAAGTCTGCTTTTCGGTTGTGATCTACCGTTGAGCCGGATTGAATTGGCAGTCGAGGTACGAGAGTGCCAACGACCGTCGACCCGCTCGGGTCAGCCCCTCCGGAGGAACGATGCCGAAAACCATTCAGTTCGACGAAGAAGCCCGCCGTGGCCTAGAGCGCGGCATGAACCAGCTCGCTGACGCCGTTCGCGTCACGCTCGGCCCCAAGGGTCGCAATGTGGTTCTCGAAAAGAAGTGGGGAGCTCCCACGATCACCAATGACGGCGTTTCGATCGCCAAGGAGATCGACCTCGAAGACCCCTATGAGCGCATCGGCGCCGAGCTGGTCAAAGAAGTAGCGAAGAAGACCGACGACGTCGCCGGCGACGGCACCACGACCGCCACCGTGTTGGCCTGGGCGATGGTCCGTGAGGGTCTGCGCAATGTTGCGGCCGGTGCCAACCCGATGTCGGTCAAGCGTGGCATCGAGCAGGCGGTCGAAGCGGCCGTCGGGTCGATCCTCGCCGGATCCCAGGATGTCTCCAACGACAAGCAGCAGATCGCCAACGTCGCCGCCATCTCGGCCGCCGATCAGGAGATTGGCGACACCATCGCCGAGGCGATCGACAAGGTCGGCAAGGACGGCGTCATCACCGTCGAAGAAGGCCAGACCTTCGGACTCGAAATGGACCTCGTTGAAGGCATGCGCTTCGACAAGGGCTACATCTCGCCCTATTTCGTCACCGATGCCGAACGCATGGAGACCGTCCTCGACGATCCCTACATTCTGCTCGTCGGCACCAAGGTGACCGCCGTTCGTGATCTCGTGCCGGTGCTCGAGAAGGTCATGCAGGGCGCCAAGCCGCTGCTGATCGTCGCCGAGGACATCGAGGGCGAGGCTCTGGCCACGCTGGTTGTCAACAAGATCCGTGGCACCTTCACCTCGGTTTCGGTGAAGGCTCCCGGCTTCGGAGAGCGTCGCAAGGCCATGCTGCAGGATCTCGCCATCCTCACCGGTGGCCAGGTCGTTTCCGAAGAGGTCGGCCTCAAGCTCGAGGGAGTCACCCTCGACATGCTCGGAACCGCTCGCAAAGTCGTTGTCACCAAGGACGAGACCACCATCATCGAAGGCGGCGGCGAGTCTGCTGATGTCTCCGGTCGAGTCGCCCAGATCAAGGCTGAAATCGACAACTCCGATTCCGACTACGACAGCGAGAAGCTCCAAGAGCGTCTCGCCAAGCTGTCGGGTGGCGTGGCGATCCTCAAGGTAGGCGCAGCCACCGAGGTCGAGCTCAAGGAAAAGAAGCACCGCATCGAAGATGCCGTGTCCACCACCAAGGCCGCCATCGAGGAAGGCGTAGTCACCGGTGGCGGTGTCACTCTTCTGCGGGCTCAGGACGTGGTGGAGGATCTGGCCAAGGAGATCTCCGACCCCGACGAGCAGGTCGGCGCCAACATCGTCGCCAAGGCCCTCGAGGCCCCGCTCCACCAGATTGCCGTCAACGCCGGCATGGAGGGTGGAGTGATCGTGGAACGGGTTCGCAATCTCGAAGGCTCCAACGGTCTCAACGCCGACACAGGTGAGTACATCGACCTGATGGCAGCCGGAATCATCGATGCCGCCAAGGTCACCCGCTCGGCCCTCCAGAACGCCGGCTCCATCGCTGCACTGTTCCTCACCACCGAGGCAGTGGTTGCCGATGCCCCCGACGACGCTGCGGGTGGCGGCATGCCCGACATGGATTTCTGAGCACGACGACTAGGTTCGACACTATGTCGAACGTCCCCGTCCTGCACGAAAACTGCACCGACCTGGCTCCCCTTCTCGGAACGTGGAAGGGGAGCGGTCAGGGCCACTACCCGACGATCAGCGGTTTCGAGTATCTCGAGGAGCTGACGTTCGCGCACGTGGGTAAGCCGTTTCTGTCGATGCAACAACGCACCCGCGACAACTCCACGTCGGCGCCGCTTCATGCCGAGTACGGCTACTTCCGTGGCGTCGAGGCCGGAGTGTTCGAGCTGGTAGTGGTGCAGCCCTCCGGAATCCT
>JAJCXW010000066.1 GCA_029263235.1 Acidimicrobiales bacterium | reverse complement strand
GGTCTCACCCCCGTCGGCAACACAGAGCCGTAACAAGGGTGGCGTACACTCGCAGGTCATGGCGTCTGATGAGTGGTTGTCGACCAAAGCCGCAGCCGACCTGCTCGGCATCACAATTGGTCGTTCCGCCGAGCCGTGTAGGGGAGCCTCTGGTGCCGGTCAATAGTGCAGGACGGCCGCAATTCGGTTGGGATCTACCGATCGGCAGGATGATGTTCCCGGTGGCTCTGCTCGCCTACACGCTGGCGCAGGTCACCACCGATGGTGCCAGCAAAGCCGAGTGGGTTGGTTTCGTCGTTGTGTGGATTCCAATGTGTGCTCTGCTTGTATTCCAGCTGGCCTATGCGAGAGCTGCTGTGCGTTTCGATGGTGATCAGATCGTCGTGAGAAGGACCCCACACTCGCGGCGTAGGTACTTCAGCGTTGAGAGCGCAGAGATCGCTGTTGATGGTGAGCGGGTCTTCGTCATGTCCAAGGAGTCCGGCACAGAACTCTTGGAGGTCCTGCTCTACCCGAAACCGAGAAGGTCACACGAGGTCTGACCGGCTGTCGTTCGGTATTGTGTCGTCATGGCTTCTGAAGAGTGGTTGTCGACCAAAGCCGCTGCCGGCCTGCTCGGCATCACAACACGAACCCTCTACCGGTTCATCGACCAAGGCGACTTACCCGCCTACAAATTCGGCCGCGTAATCCGCCTCAAAACGGTTGACGTCGAGACGTTCATCGAAACGATCCGCGTCCAACCAGGCGACCTCAAACACCTCTACCCGCCAGGCGACAACTAGCCGATGGTGCAGTTCGTCTACATCGACGAGACCGGGGCACCCGGAACAAGCTCAGCCAGACAGCCGTACCTTCGGTTGGCTGCCGTTCTCGTAGATGAGGACAAGGTGGCTGCTCTTGGCGAGGCGCTCAAGAAGGTGGTGCACCAGCACGTGGACTGGCCCGGATCGGATTTCGAGATGCATGGCTACGAGCTGTGGAATGGAATCGGCCCGTGGTCAACGAAGACCCCTGCGGAGCTCATAGCCGCCTACGAGTCGGCGATCGGACTGCTGGACGACCTCCATCTGGATGTCGCCCACTCAACCATCGACAAGCCGAAGCTGCACGCTCGATTCAACGGTGCTGCCGATGAGAACGCTTACCGGCTCGCACTCCAGTTCCTGCTCGAGAAGATCGATCGAGAAAACCGGCAGAACAAGGTGTTGGTAGCTGACGAGGCCAAGGAACAACAGCTTCACGCCATCAACATGGTGGCGGAGATGCAGGAGTGGGGTGGGGGCGAAGTCGTAGGGAAGCAGCTGACAACGGTGATCGATTCGCTGCACTTCGTTCGATCCAACGCCAGCCCAGGCGTTCAAATGGCCGATCTCGTCGCCTACGTACTCCAACGCGCACATTCCGGCCGGGATAAGCATCCGGATGCAGCTGCGGCAATCCGCCGCCTCAACGGTGTGGTGAGAGATCACACGGTGACCTACCGAATGCCGTGGCCGCCCGGCCACTAGCCGCTCTCTCCTACTCAGATTCTGCGGCCAGCAGCTTCTTGATCGCTGCCTGGGTGTACGGGTGGAACTCAGTGGCACCCGCGTAGCTGGCGCGGACGTCAGAATCGTGATACCTGCACCGGGCGTATTCGTATCCGGGGGTCTGTACTCGGCGAATGAAGTCGACGAATCCGTCAGGATCACTCAACGGCATGGGGCTGGACGCGCCGGGATTCAGGTTTCGGACCGGCCCCTCGCTCAGGAAGGACAGCAGGTGGGCGAGCCCGTCAGGTCCAAGGAAGTCAGTCACAGGCAGCGACACGGTGTACTCCGGCCGATTATCGCATAGAGGACGCTGATGGATGATATTGAAATCGTGGTAGCCCTCCGCTTCGCCGTATCGCCAGACGACATAGCACTTTGAGATGTCCCGGATCTCCATATGACACACATCACATATCCACGGGCCCACCGTTGCCATCACAATCTCCTCTGAATCGTCAGATCGCTCCCAGCCGGATGCCGGATAGGCGCCGCCGAGTCAGCAATTCCGACAGTAACTCCTCAGCGCGGCATGTCAACGCGCCCCCGATTCGAGCAGCGAGCGTCGCCTCACCGGCCGAAGAATCTGCCTGAAGTAGGCTCGGCGGCATACCTGACGGGGGTGGATGGCCATGGAACACGAGAACAAGTGGGCGTTCGGAATCGTGGTCCTAGCCGCACTAGTTGTCGCCGCTGCGGTCGTGTGGCGCGATCAACTCAGCGACGACATCACGCTGCCGGCCGTCATCGCCGCGTCAACGGTCGCGTACACCGGGTTCACGTGGAGGTCGGTGCGGTCAGCCGAGATAGCTCGAAACCGATCCGGCATCAACGCCTTGAAGGCTCTTCTCGTGGAGGCCCAGCAGAACCTGCGCCGAAAGGGTCAGACTGGAGTGTGGATCACGGACGTGCCGCTCGAACACGCGGCATTGGACGCCTCAGCGAGCGCGCGCCTCGACCTCCCGGAACCACTCGTAACGGAACTCTTCGAGGTTGCAAACCGCATAGCCAGGTACAACACGCTCGTTCATTTCGAAGCGGCGCATCCAACTGGCGGAAGCAACAGTGCCAACCTCAAGAAGCTGGCAGACGAGGTCTACGACAGCTTGGGTGGGGCGATCCCCAAGCTGAGGAAGTTTCTCGATGACCAACCAGGTCTGAGCCACTGACTCCAGACTCCGCTAGGGCCGCCGGTGGGCCCGGCGCCAACAGTCGGGGAGTGAGTCAGTCTGAATCTGGCAGTGGGAACTGACGCTCGATTTCGGCGTCAACGACTTGGAGCGCTTCCTCGAGAGGTTGCCCCTCGGTGATCTTGTCGAGCTTCCGGTACGTTCTCTTGCCGAGGACGAAGTCGTTTCCGCAGGCTGGGCAGATCATGACTCCTTCTCCGCCGTGCCATGGGCCGACCGGTATGAAATACACGGTCGTCTTCCGCTTGAGCGAATAGAGGAACAGCCGCCCGTTGTAGGTACACCTCGGGCAGGTGTAGTCGGACTCGACCGTGACCCCGTCGGGTACTGGCCGTTCCTTGTGACCCCAGACGAAAACCATCATCTACACCTCCGTGGCTCCCGATTCGACAGCAATCGCCGTGACCTTCTCACGGAACGCCGGTGAGGCTGCGAGCACCTCCGCCATCGCAGTGTCGCCGACTCGAACGCCATCGACTTTGACACCTGCCAAAGAGCCGCTGACCTCGACCTCGACACCCGACACCACCACGCGACCGGGGGCCTCCGACAAGACTGTCGACGCGAGATCAAGCCACTCCTGATCGGTCAGATCAAGCACATCACCCATCATCCCCACCCTTCAACAACGACCCCGGCCGACCGCCGACGCCGACATCAACACTCCCACACACCAACCCCAGGCTGCTAACGCGAATCGGCCTCCGCCCACATCGCAACATCGGAAGGAAGCTCCTCATTCGGAGCCGCACCCACCGTCGGCATCACAAACACCGACCGGATGGTCGTTGAGTCTGGTGAGGCGTATTCACCGATGACCTCGATGTCGCATAGCCATACCCTCGAGAAATCGTCGCCGGCGAAGCGGCTGAGCAGCCGCCGAGCCCCATCGACGGCGACCGTTGACCACGGAAATGATGGATCGGCGCGGACTTCGAGCTGTGTTGCATAGAGAGCCTCACAGACAGCCGGCGGAGGTTCAGACGTAGGCACAGGCTCGGTGGCAGTCGCAGACTCGGATGTCACCGGGGCCGTCGCTGTGACTCCCAAGTCGGTGCGTTTGCTTTGCGAGGAATAGCATCCGATCGAACGGAGCTCCGTGTTCATCTCGTCTGTTGTCGACGGGTCGAGCTGGCTTAGATCGTTGCGATAGTTGAACAACAGGTCACATGGGACTCCGATCGCGATCTCCGATCGAAACTCATCAAGGCTGAGGCCCGTCCCTCCGTCGTCGCTTGAGGCGACCCACGCGACCACGACGATGAAGGTCGCGGCCAGAAGGACGAACCACGCCGTGAAGCTCTTGTGTAGCGGCTTGCTCGGCTTTGTCTTCGCTGCGGGAGCGTCCTCGCTAGCCGACGACTCCGGTGTCGAGTTAGGCGGATGCCATCCGCCGTCTGAGGATTGCCACCATCCGGGCAGTGGGGGTTCTTCAGACACAATCTCCGCCTCTCGTCACCGACATCAACTGGCATTCTCGCGCGCTCCGATCCGCAGCGCTTCTGCCAGACGGCACTCTCCTCCACAGCCCCGATATCTGAATGTCAGAGCATGCGTCTACCTTCGAGACAGTGGCCGGAGCGGGTGGGCGCCGGCCACATCGCGACATGGGCGCAGCGGAACGGCGAACGGTACGGTTGCCTCATGCGGGTGTCAATAGCGTGTGTCTTGGCCACTGTTCTTGTAGCAGCGGGTTGTTCATCGGGAGATCCGGCGGCCGCTCCGGCGACGACACAACCCTCCACGTCGACCAGCACGACGACAACGACCAGTACGACGACAGCGCCCGAGATCATCTATCCGATATCACGCGACACTGCCATTGCAGCCCAGCAGTGTATTGAGCAGTGGTCGAGAGCCCGGAACATGGGCCAATCATTCGGCGGGGTCGAGCCCATCGAACTCCAGGTCACCGATCGGATCTGCGAACAGGCCTCAACGCTTGTCGACATCGATCTGCTCGGCGTGCCTTCCGGCCTGGTGCCGATACGCACTCTCGCGGTGGTGGTGGCGTCAATCAGGGTTGTGATATCCATCGCGACATTGCCAGGTGGCCTCGGCGAATACGAATGTGACGGATCGCTCTGCACAGTGCTCCCCGAGCACCAGGAGACCTTCCTCGAGTTGCTCTCGCCCCCCGACGGGTTCAATGACCGGGGAGGAATCCTAGGGGCCAGCATCAGCAGCATCGAAGGCCTCGTCGTGGAGTAGATGCCGGCGGAACTCTCTTCCACAGCCCCGCCGACCGAATGTCAGACCGTGCGGTCGCATCGAAGCGACCGCCTTGTGTCACATCAACAAGCTACGGTCTCGACAGCGGTCGATGCGGGTGTGGGAACGGGATGCGGAAACGTGGACGTCATTGCGCGAGCTGTGGCCAAGGTGTGTTCGGTCGACCTCAATGCCATCGATGGCGACGGGCTAGTCGTTCTCGGGCGTGAGGTCCAGAGTCTCCATCGGGCCTTGGTTGAGCTGCGCGAGCAGATCCTCGACTTGGATTAGGACCGACTGGTGGTCGGCTGCGTCGAGATCTATATCCGACACCCTCCGTCGGGCGAACCGAACGGCGGCGATCACATCGCTCACATCGTCTGTGCTCTCGGGGCGCGCTCCGGCGGGCGGGTACGGCAGCGTCTCGGACAGGTCGAGGTAGTCCGTCATCCTCTCCCATTGGTCTTGGGAGGGTCGCATTTCACCCGAGATCCACCTGGAGATCGTGCTGGTCGATACGTCAAGTGCCCTGGCGACGTCGGCCTGGGATTTCTTGATCTCGGCCAACCTGGCCTTGACGATTCTCGACGCTTCGCTCACTCGGGCAGTGTTGCATATTGCGCAACCGACTCATAGCTGCCGGGTTGCTTTTTCCGCAACCTTGGAATTACTGGGGTGTTGTTCGTTGACAAACCGTCCCGTATTGCGCAACAATGCGGGACATGAGCAACGCACAGGCAACGTTGATCCGGTGGGGCGACAGCATCAAGCTCCAGCGGTGCGTTCAGGAGCTGACCCAGACTGATCTCGGGCTGAGACTCGATCCGCCGGTCCTCAAATCGACGGTGAGCCGCTGGGAACAAGGCAAGGCAGAGCCGTCGCTTCACCACAAGATCCAGATCGCCGACGCTCTACACCTCCCACCGGCCCTGCTCTTCCCGATGCCAACCAAAAGGTCGGCGGCGTGAGTCCGTTGGTGGTGTCGGTGGATGAGGTGGCGTTGGCTGAGATTGTGCGGTCTGCGGTTGAGGCTGAGATCGATGCCCGTGATCTGACGGGGGATCTTGCTGTGAGTGTGCAGCGTGCGGCGGTGTTGTTGGATTGTTCGGCGCACACGATCCGCCGGCTGGTCGGTGGGGGAGTGTTGCCGACGGTCCCGGAGATGGGGACACGGGTTCTGATCCCGATGGTCGCGTTGAAAGCCCACGCGATGGCCGGCGCTTCGCCCGGACATGCGCTGAGAGAAGCGTCGTGACTGTTCTGTTCGCCGCCACCAATGGTTTGTCGTTCACGTTGCCGTTCATCTTCCTGATGGCCCTCGGTGGACTGCTCGGCGTGTGGGTGCATGTGAATGAGCGGGCCGCTGAGTCGGAGTTCGAACTCGAGTTCGGTCCGGACTGGCATGAACCCGACGCCGATATGGCGGGTGTGGGCCGGCCTTGGGATTGGGCGACAGACGAC
>JAJCXW010000065.1 GCA_029263235.1 Acidimicrobiales bacterium | reverse complement strand
AGGCAATCCGACAACTGTTCACCATGGAAGAGGTCACCTACGAAGGTGAGTTCGTTCACCTCGACCGGATCAGCCTCGACGTGGCCTATGGCGACAAGTCACCGCGCAACATCCCGATCTACGTCGGAGCCACCGGACCGAAGATGCTGGAACTCACCGGCGAGATCTGCGATGGAGTCGTCCTCAACTACATCGTGTCGACCGACTACATACGCGACGCCGTCACAACCGTCGGCCGCGGCGCCGAGAGATCAGGACGCACGATCGCCGATATCGATCGCCCCGAATTGCTCGTCTGTTCCCTCTCCGACGACGACCCGGAGGAGGCGATGCTCACCGGCAAGTCTCTCGTGGCCTACTACCTCGGAACCGAACCTCACATCATGAAGGCGTCCGGTGCTGATCCGGGCCTGGTCGATCGTGTGCAGGAGATAGTCGGCTGGCCGGCCACCGAAGCCGACTATCGCAAAGCCGCCAAGCTGATACCCGACGACCTCGTCCGCAATTTGATGGCCGTCGGAACCTCCGAAGAATGCCGACAACAGGTCGCCGAATACATCGAAGCCGGCGTGACCTGCCCGATCCTCTTCCCGATGCTCGACGACATCAAACCCGTCGTCGATGCCTTCTCCAACTGGCAACCATGATTCAACGGCCCGCCGGCGGGTTGCTCATAACCGGCGGAGCGGTCGTCACCGTCGACGACGACTTCACGATCCATGATCCCGGTTGGGTTCACGTGATCGACGATCGGATCGTCGATTTGGGTGCCGGAGATCCCCCGCCCGACATCGCTGCAGGAGTCGGCCGTGTCATCGACGCCACCGGCAAGGCCGTCATGCCCGGCATGGTCAACGGCCACACCCACCTGTTTCAGACCTTCTTCCGCGGACTCGCCGACGACAAGCCGCTCCTCGAATGGCTCAAGGACTGCATCTTCCCTGCCGCCGTGCACCTCGATCGCGAGTCGGCCCACCTGGCCGCGATGGTCGGCCTGGTCGAGAACCTCCGCTCGGGTGCCACCTCGGTGATCGACCACCAGTACATCCACATCGACGAGGGAATCGACGACGGGGTCTGCTCCGCCGCCGACCAACTCGGTGTGCGATTCGTGCTGGCTCGAGGGTGGTCGGATCGCAACTATCAACCCGACCTCATGGAGTCGGGCGATCAGATTCTCGAACGGATCCGACAAGTGATCGGGAAGTGGCACCAGCACGACTCGGGACGCGTCCGTGTCGAACTCGCGCCGCTCATTCCTTGGGGATGCTCCGACGAGGCCATGGTCTCGACCGTCGCCGAGTCGAGGTCATGGGGAGCCGGTACCCCCATTCACTGCGCCGAGACGAAAATCGAGGTCGACATGAACCTCGAAGAGCGAGGGGTTCGTCACGTCGAATGGCTCGACAACCTCGGGGTCCTGGGGCCCGACACACAACTGGCCCACAGCATCTGGCTCGACGACGGCGAACTCGACACCATCGCCGAGCGCGGGGCGGTTGTGGTCCACTGCCCGGTGAGCAACATGTACCTCGCCTCGGGCGTGTCACGCATCGTCGAGATGAAGCAGCGCGGCATCACCATTGCCCTCGCCAGCGACGGGCCCGGAAGCAACAACCGTCAGGACATGTTCGAGGTTCTCAAGGCCACAGTGCTCCTGCAGAAGGTGCACACCCTCGATGCCATGTCGTTGCAGCCCGAGGACTCGATCCGTATGGCCTGCAACGGAGGAGCCGCGGCGTTCGGCTTGCCCGACGACATCGGAGTACTCGCCTCAGGCCGCAAAGCCGATCTGGTGGTGGTGGACCTCGAATCGGTGTTCACCGCACCCGTGCATCGGGTGGCCAGCGCCCTGGTTTTCTGCGCCACACCATTCGACGTCACCGAGGTCGTGGTCGATGGCCGGATCCTCATCGACGACCGACAGCTCACAATGGTCGACGAGCAGGAACTGCTGGCCAAAGCCACCCAATCGGCACGCGAGGTCTTCCGACGAGCGGGAATCTCGAGCCGGATCACCCGTTGACCTGAGCCGGGCGACCATTCCCGAATCCGATCGTCTATGTTGTCTCAGGTACAACCACAGATGAGCTGTGCTTGGCCGATGGCGCATCCTCGGTAGAGCCGATTCAAGGAGATCTGGTCATGTCCAGCATCGTGGCATATCACCGCCCAAACAGCCTCGGCGAAGCCGTCGAGTTGCTAGCTGAATCCGGTCGTTCGATTCTGGCCGGAGGCACCGCGATCGTTCCCGAGGCGCGATCCCGACGGGCCGACGGTGTCGAGCTGGTCGACCTTCAGGCCCTCGAACTCGACAGCATCTCCGAGAGCGCCGGTCGACTCACCTTGGGGGCCATGGTCAGGTTGGGAGATCTGGCAACCGACGACCGCTCCGGTCAGTTGATCAACGATCTGTCTCGACGAGAGTTGCCCAGCGCCATGAGGAACCAGGCGACCGTCGGTGGCACCGTCGCTTCGGCCTCCTCCGACAGTGTTCTGATCGCCGGACTTCTCGTTCACGACGCCGAGGTCGAGTTCCACGACGGCCGAACATCGCCTCTTTCACAGGTGCTGGCCGACGGAACCGGCGGCGCGATCATCGTCGCGGTGAGCATCGACCCGACCGGGACGGGCTCGATCGTGGCCACCGGACGAACCCCAGCCGACCTGCCGATCGTCGCCGCGATCGCACGCTCGACCGATGGGGGCACCCGTGTCGCCATCACAGGCGCCTCCTCCACCGTCGTGGAGGTCGACCCGGCCGAGCCCTCCGCCGGACTCGAGCCACCCTCCGACTTCAGAGGATCGAGCGGCTACCGGGTCGAGCTCGTCGACACCCTCACCCAGCGAGTTCTCAAGGCGGTTTCGTGATGGAGATCTCAGTCCTGCTCAACGGAACCCAGACCACCACATCGGTCGAGCCTCACGAAACGCTGCTCATCGTTCTTCGCCGACTCGGCCTGGTCAGTGTGCGATTCGGTTCCGACACCGGAGAGACCGGATCGTCGGCGGTGCTGGTCGATGGCCGACTCGTCAACACTGATGTCATGCTCGCCGCTCAGGTCGACGGGCACGAGGTGACCACCGTCGAGGCCTTCAACGCTGCGGAACTCGATCCGATCCAGACATCGTTCATGGTCACCGGTGCGATCCAGTCGGGATACTCGACGCCAGCGATGATCCTCGGGACCCGGGCGCTCATCGATCGTAATCCCAACCCGTCCGAGGCCGACGTGCGCGACATGCTGTCGGGCATTCTCGACCGGGAGACCGGCCACGTGAAACCGGTCGAGGCACTCACGCGGGCGGCGGCGGTGATGCGAGGAGACCAGACCGAGCCGTTCGAGCCGGTGATCCTCGAACCGATGACCAACGGATCCACCCCCGTTGATGTCGACCCGTCCGACCAGCCACCCGACGTGTCCGCCGCCGTCCCACGGATCGTGCCTTCTCCGGACGTACCCGAGATGTCGGTCGTCGGAAAGCCCGAGATCAAGGTCGACGCCGTCAAGTTGGTGAAGGGCAACGCCGCATTCGTCGACGACTTCGAGGACCGCAACCTGCTGACTGCGAAGGTCCTGCGCAGCCCCCACGCTCACGCCAACATCCTCGACATCGACGACTCCAAGGCCCGCGCTCTGCCGGGCGTGCACGCCGTGCTGCACTACAAGAACACCCCACGTGTGAAGTACGCCTCCGGCGGACAGAGCTATCCCAACCCCCATCCCCACGATCAGGTGAGCTTCGACGACAAGGTTCGTCACGTCGGCGATCGGGTGGCAGCAGTCGCCGCTGAAACCGCCGAGATAGCCGAAGAGGCGATCCGGCTCATCGAGGTTACCTACGAGCCACTTCCCGCGATCTTCGACGAACGCGACGCCATGCTGCCGAACGCACCAGTCATCCACGACGAGCCGGACACCGAAGAGATCTTCGACCGCGAACGAAACATCGTCCATCACATCGGTGCCAACCGTGGCGACGTCGACCGGGCCATGGCCGGCGCCGACCACGTCTTCGAACACACCTTCCGTGTTCACCAGGTTCAGCCGACCCCGATCGAACCCCACATCTCAGTCGCCTGGCTCGACGCCGACGAACGAATGGTCGTTCGTACCGCCACTCAGGTTCCATTCCACACCCGGCGCATGCTGGCCCCACTCATCGGAAGGGCAGTGAAGGACGTCCGGATCATCAAGCCCCGTATCGGGGGTGGTTTCGGAGCCAAGCAGGAAATGCTCATCGAGGACATCGCGGCTCATCTCGCCATCGCCACCCGTCGTCCCGTCAAGCTCGAACTCACCCGAGAAGAAGAGTTCGTCTCATCCCGTACCCGGCACCCACAGACCCTCACCTTCAAGACCGGCGTCGACTCCGACGGAATGCTGGTTGCTCAGGATCTCTACGTGATCGGCAACACCGGCCCCTACGGATCCCACGCCTACACCGTGCAGACCGTCACCGGCCTGCGCGGCCTCAGCTCCTACAACTGCCCCAACAAGCGTTTCAACTGCGATGTCGTCTACACCAACATTCCGGTAGCGGGCGCCTACCGCGGCTATGGAGCGCCTCAGGCCGAGTTCGCTCTCGAAGCCCACATGGAGGACATCGCCCACCAGTTGGGCCTCGATCCGATCGATTTCAAACGCAGGAACTGGGTGAAGTTGGGCGACGAGCTCGACATCGCCCCGCACCTCGGTGAGCGTGCCGTTGCCGAAGACGAACTCGACGAGTACCCACGGGTCACGTCGTGCGGAGTCGAGGAGTGCATGGCTCAGGCGTCGCGTGCCATTCACTGGCACCGCCATGCCGATCCAGAGTGGCGTCAACCCGCCGACCGACCCAACATCCGTCGCGGAATCGGGTTCGCGTTCTGCATGCACGGCACGGCCATCCCGTTCCTCGACATGGGCGGATGCAGCATGAAGCTCAACGACGACGGCTCGTTCAACATGCTCATCGGTGCCACTGATCTCGGAACAGGAGCCGACACTGTGATCGGCCAGATCGCCGCGGAAGTCCTGGGCGTCAAGCTCGACGACATCAAGGTCTATTCCTCCGACACCGACATCACACCGTTCGACACCGGCGCCTACGCGTCGTCCACGACGTATATCTCCGGCACCGCCGCCAAGGTGGCCGCCGAGGCGATTCGTGCCCGGATCAAGGAACGTGCCGCCAAGATGCTCGGAATCGATGAGCCGTGCACGATCGAGCTGCGCGACAACAAGGCGTGGGCCGCCGACGGCCGTTCCGTGTCGCTCGAGGACATCGCCCTCGATTCTCTTCACCTCGAAGACCAAGAACAGATCATGGGCACCGGCTCCTACGTCTCGCCCGACTGCCCTCCCCCGTTCGCCGCCCAATTTGCCGAGATCGAGGTCGACATCGAAACCGGACAGGTCACCGTCGTGAAGTTGGTCATGGCCGTCGACTGCGGTGTTGCCATCAACCCCATGACCGCCTCGGGACAGGTCGAGGGAGGCATGACCCAGGCCCTGGGATACGCCCACTGCGAGGAATACGCATTCGACGACGAAGGCCGCATGGTCAACGCCGAGTTGGGCCCCTACAAGATCTATCGGGCCGACGAGATGCCCGATCTCGAGGTCTACCTGGTGCAGACCATGGAGGACAGCGGGCCGTTCGGAGCCAAGGCGGTTGCCGAAATCCCGAAGGACGGTGTGGCTCCGGCCATCCGAAACGCGATCCTCAACGCAACCGGCGTGGCCATCAACGACTTGCCATTCACCCCCGAACGAGTCTGGCAGGCCCTACGAGCCGATAGCTGAGCGGGCATGGCCACCGCTTCGATAGTCAGCGCCGACTGGGTCGTCGGCTCAGCGCTGGATCCGCCGTTGGCCAACCATGGCGTCCGGGTGCTCGACGGGGTCATCACCGACGTGGCCCCGATCGACCAACTCACCGCCGACCACCCCGAGGATCCGGT
>JAJCXW010000064.1 GCA_029263235.1 Acidimicrobiales bacterium | reverse complement strand
TTATAATTATCTTATTATAGAAAGAGGAAACGCGAAGCCTGTGTATATGACGAACGATCAGAGTAAAATTTCGAAGAGATTTCTCCGTGCTTTAAGCGGTGAAGTGACCGATAGGCCGCCTTTCTGGTTTATGCGTCAGGCCGGTCGATATTTGCCCGAATATCGGGAACTCCGCGCGACGGCGAAAAACTTCCTGAAATTTTGTTATACCCCGGAGTTGGCGGTCGAGGTAACCCTGCAACCGTTGCGGCGGTATGGTATGGATGCGGCCATCCTGTTTTCGGATATCTTAGTGATTCCCGATGCGCTCGGCCAAAAGGTGGCGTTTAAAACCGGCGAGGGGCCGGTGTTGGAGCCGATTTGTAGCCGCGCCGATATGGATCGTCTCGACGCCGGGCGGATGACCGAGCATTTGCAGCCGGTGTTTGAGAGTTTGCGTATCCTCAGCCGCGAACTGAATGACGAAACGGCGTTAATCGGGTTCGCCGGTGCGCCATGGACGATCGCGCTTTACATGGTCGAGGGCCGGGGCGGCACCGACGGAACGACAATTCGAAAATGGGCTTACGAAGCGCCGGATGATTTACAGGTGTTGATCGACTTGATTGTCGAGACAACGACCGCTTATTTGTGTTTGCAGATCGAGAATGGCGCGGAAGCCGTACAAATTTTTGACAGTTGGGCGGGGATCGTCTCGGAGAGCCAGTTTCGCCGGTGGGTGATTGAGCCAAACCGGAAAATCGTCGGGAAGGTTCATCAGAAGCATCCCGGCATTCCGGTCATCGGGTTTCCGCGAAACGCCGGCGCGCTGTACAAGGATTTTGTCGAGCAAACCGGTGTTGATGCGGTGAGCATCGATCACGGCATGCCGCTCGAATGGGCGCGCGACGAATTGCAAAAAACCTGCGCCCTTCAGGGTAATCTCGATAACCACGTTCTGTTGGTCGGCGGCTCGGTCCTCGATGACGAGGTTGATCGGATTCTTAAAATCCTGTCGCCCGGGCCTTTCGTCTTCAATCTCGGCCATGGCGTACTGCCGCCGACGCCGCCGGAAAACGTCGCGCGGGTCGCCGAGAGAATTCGGCGCTGGAATAGCTGACGCCATGGGCAAGCTTGCGGTGGTGGTATTCAATCTTGGCGGACCCGACCGGCCGGAGTCGGTCAAACCGTTTTTATTCAATTTATTTAATGATCCGGCGATCATCGGCGCGCCGACGCCGATCCGTTGGCTGCTGGCGAAATGGATATCGGGCCGCCGGGCGCCGGTGGCGCGGAAAATTTATGATCATATCGGCGGGAAATCGCCGCTTCTCGAGCTGACCAACGACCAAGCCCGAGCCTTGGAAGAGGAACTGCGGCGCGATGGCGAGGTCAAGGTGTTCCTCGCCATGCGCTATTGGCATCCGCTGACCGAGGAAACGGCGGCGGCGGTGAAGGAATTCGCGCCGGATGAAATCGTGCTGCTGCCGCTCTATCCGCAATTTTCGACGACGACCAGCGGCTCATCGATCGCGGCCTGGAATCGGGCAGCGGCGGAATTAAACATTCAGGTCAAGACGCGGACGATTTGTTGTTATCCCGCTGAGGCGGGTTGGGTCGCGGCGCAAGCGGCGCTGGTCGCCGGGTCGATGTCGGGGTTGCGAAATGTGCGGGTGTTGTTCTCGGCGCATGGCTTGCCGAAAAAAATCGTCGCTGGCGGTGACCCCTATCAATGGCAGGTCGAACAGACGGCGGCGGCCGTGGTGGCTCAGTTGGAGGCCGACGGGGATATTCAATCGACGTGGGATTGGGTAGTTTGCTATCAGAGCCGCGTCGGGCCACTGGAATGGATCGAACCGTCGATTGAGGATGAACTGAAACGCGCCGGCGCCGATGGGATGGCCGTCGTCGTTGTACCTATCGCCTTTGTGTCGGAGCATTCGGAGACGCTGGTCGAATTGGATATTGAATTTAAGGCCGAAGCCGAGAAGCTCGGCGTTCCCGAATACCGCAGGACGCCGGCCGTCGGTTGTCATCCGGCGTTTATCGATGGTCTGGCGGCGGTCGTTCGTCGCCGGCTGGATGATGGTCGCGAGATTGCCGGCGGCTGCGCAAACGGCGACCGTCTTTGCCCGGCGGCGCTCGGTCGTTGCCCGATGAAAACCAATGTGGAGGAACCGCTATGATCGATCTTTCCGGAGACGCCTACCTTTGGATCAAGGCCGTGCACACCATCGCGGTGATCTCCTGGATGGCCGGCCTGCTCTATCTGCCGCGGCTGTTCGTCTATCACGCCGAGGCAACGGTCGGTTCCGAGCTTTCGGAAACCCTGAAGATCATGGAGCGACGTTTGTTGCGGGCGATCATGAACCCGGCGATGTTGGTTTCGTTGGTTCTCGGGATCGTCCTGTTACTCAACATGGGCAATGCGGCCTGGGACAGCGGCTGGGTGCATGGCAAGCTGGCGTTGGTGGTCGGATTACTGGTTATGCACATGAAGATGGGCGGCTGGCGGCGTGACTTCGAGGCCGACAGCAACACGCGCAGCCACAAATTCTATCG
>JAJCXW010000063.1 GCA_029263235.1 Acidimicrobiales bacterium | reverse complement strand
CTGACCACGTTGGCAAGGGTGCTTCCCCGCGGCTTCTCGCCATCGAGGTACTGCTCGCAGCGACCCGGTAGGAGAACGCTGGCCTCGGCATGTTCGAGAACGTGGGGGATCCCTCCCACGTGATCGGGATGGGCGTGGGTGCTGAACACGGCGCGGGGCGAAGCCTCAGCCCCGAACTCATCGCGAATGCATCCCAGAGAATCGCGGGCCACCGAAGGTAGTCCGGCATCCACGAGGGCGATGCCCTTGTCGGGGTCGCCCACGATGTAGCAGTTGAATATCCATCTGCTGCGTAGTCGGATCGGTAGGTCGAACAGGGTTGTCGTCATCGATCGAGATCGTATGCGAAGCTGCGTCCCAGGCCATCAGGGGGTGGACATGTCCGATCACTCAACAGGCATCCAGAGAGTCGTGGTGGAGGGCCTGGGTCGGCTTCCCCAGTTCTGCCATGCGGTGGTGGCCGATGGCTGGATCCACGTGTCGGGCACTCTCGGGACCCTGCCGGGATCGATGGATCTGGCTGAGGGTGGCACCGGACCGCAGACCACCCAGACCCTTGGCAACATCGCCACGATTCTCGATTCCTGTGGGGCGTCGATCTCCGACGTGGTGAAGATGTCGATCTTCCTGGCCGACATGGCGACGTTCCCAGAGATGAACGACGCCTACTCCGAATTCGTGGGCGCTGATCCTCCGGCCCGCACAACGGTGGGCCGCGCCGGGCTGGCCCTGGGTGCATCGGTCGAGATCGACTGCGTCGCCTTCATCGGCTGAGGGTCAGACCTCGAGCTGACCGGCGCTGACTCGGCCGGAGAGCCCCACGCACTCGTTGTCGAGGAATGTGGTGATCAGATCGGACTCGGTGCTGGTCGCCCACGTCCGGCTCCCGTCGGGAAGCCGGCACGCGGCGATCGCCCGGGTCGGACCCGATCGGGAGTGCTCGACTGTGAACCCGTCGATCACCACATCGGAGACCGCATCGGGATGAGCTTCGAGTCGAGGGCCCGGGTGTGTTCCGCAGTTGATCTCCGCGTATTCGTCCGTGGGCGGCATGGTCGACAACACGCTGACAGCGTGTTTCGCGGCGTGACCACCGTTGCCGTGCACCATCCCGAGCGAGCCGGGGTCGTCGCGGAGCATGTGCGCCATGGCAGCCAGCGATTGTCCCGCTGCGTAGTTCATCGGCGCACCAGCGAAGGCCAGGCCTCCGGTGACGGTTGGAACAAAGCTGGATCGCAGCCCCAGGACTTCGGAGGTGAGTTCGACGATCGATGGGAAGCAGGCGTAGATGTCGTGGTGAGACAGCCGATCCACGTCTCCGATGCGATCTCGAAGGGCCTCGGCAAGGGCGTGGAGCCCCGGAACTGAATCGATTCGGTCGCGCGTGAGTAGATGGGGGGCATCGGATGAGTCGATCCCGACGTGGGGATAGATCCTCCGATCTGGGGCGATTCCCAGACGATCGGCCTCGGCCGTGCTGCAGATGATCACCGCGCCGGCCCGATCCACGATGTTGTTCGCGCACATGGCCTTGGTGTACGGCCAACTCACCATGCGGTTGGAAGGAGTGGCCCGCCGAATCGTTGCCGAGTCGGGGGAGCTTCGTTCCGACGCGTGGGGGTTGTCGGCAGCCACGCGGGCGTACTGCTCCCAAGTGTCGGCAGCTCGACCTCGAGCGTCGGCGATCGAGAAGCCACGGCGCGCCCGGATGGAGCTGTCGAGAATCGCGTAGGAGTTGACAGGGAGCGCGGCGCCGCGCTGGAGCGCCACGTCGTCACCCATTTCGAGGGCAGGTCCCCACGGGGTGACCTCGCCGTCGGTGGGCTCGTCGCGAATCGCTGGCTTCAGCCCGACCTCGCGAAGACGATGGCGCGTCACCGTTGCCTCTCCGCCCACGATCACCGCCATGTCGAGACGCCCGGCCGCGATCTCAGTGGCGAGATGATTGGTTAGCGACACCGGGATCTGGCCGCCGAAGCTAGTACGCATGGTGAGAGGCGAACCAATACCGAGCTCATCGGCGACCAGGCGACCCGGATCGACGTGTCGCCAGAGTCCGGCGACCACGGCAGTGAGCTGAATGGACCTGGTGAGATCCCTCACCCCCGCGTCCTCGGCCGCGGCGGTCACGGCCCGGGACATCAGGGCCACGGCATCGTCGGCCATGATCGGGTCGGTGTGGTCTTCGGGCCACTGGCTCACCTGAGATGTTCCGACGATGACCGGGCTTCGTGGGTCGGGGCTCAAGCACACTTCCATTGTCGGGATTGGTCGGTCGTACGGCCGGCCCGGACCTAGGGTACGCAACACAGAGTTTCGAGGAGGCATCGAACCATGGCGGTCGACCCCGACCTGATCAAGCTGACCGATCGTGTCGCGGTGGTCACCGGCGCCGCCCAGGGGATCGGAGCCGCCACGGCGGTGTCTCTGGCCCGATTCGGTGCCGATGTGGCGGTGTGTGACACCCAATCAGATCGATTGGCTGAGACTGCCGCCGCGATCGAGTCGACTGGTCGTAGATGCCTCAGCGACGTATTCGATGTGCGTGATTCCGATGCGGTCAAAGCCTTCCTCGAAGAGGCATCCTCGACTCTGGGGAAGCTCGATGTTCTCGTCAACAACGCCGGCGGAGGATTCCATTCGGAGTTCTCTGGAGTCTCCTCGAAGGGCGAAGACGTCCTGATCAGCGAGAACTTCCGAACCGTCACCAACTGTGTCCGTCATGGTGTCGAGTTGATGAATGACGGAGCCTCGATCATCAACGTCACGTCGGTCGAGGCATGGCACGCCTCGCCCGGCTTTGCCGTCTATGGCGCCATGAAGGCCGCGGTGGAGCAATTCACCAAGAGCCTTGCTCTCGAGCTCGGGGGCCGGGGTATTCGCGTCAACTGTGTCGCCCCCGACATGATCCCGACTCCCGGCGACGCCGGGCTCTCGGCCGACAGCGGCGCCCTGATCAGTGGTCTGTCTCCCGCGCCCTTGCGTCGGATGGGCACCGCCGATGAGTGTGCCGCTGTGATCGTGTTCCTCGCGTCCGACATGGCGAGCTTCGTCACAGGCTCATCGATTCCGGTCGACGGTGGCACCATCGCCGGAGGCTCGTGGAAGATACGCGACGACGGGAGCTTCGCGATCTGAGTCTCAGCGGCGGGTGTCGAAGGCGGTGATGTCGGGTCGGCGGCACTTGCGCCAGTAGTCAACGGTGGACCCCGGCCAATTGTTGACGACCTTGCCGGAGTCGTTCTTGTACCAACTCGAGCAGTCGGCGAGCCAGACCCGCTTCTCCATCTGCTTCTGGACCCATTGGTTGTAGGTGTCCTGGGTCTCACGTCTGACTTCGAGAGCTGTCGTCCCGTCGGCGTGCATTCTCTCGAGCAGGCCGATGGTGTACCGGATCTGTTGCTCGATCATGAAGATGATCGAGTTGTGTCCGAGATTGGTGTTGGGCCCGTAGAGCATGAACAGGTTGGGGAACCCTGCGGTGGCGATGCCCATGTAGGCCTCAGCTCCGTCCTGCCACTGGTCTCGGATCGAAACGCCGTCTCTACCCCTGAAGTCGATGGGAGAGAGAAACTCGGTGGTGCGGAATCCGGTACCGAAGACGATTGTGTCGACGCGACGATGGGTTCCGTCGGAGCTGATGATTCCGTCGGCGACGATTCGGTCGACACCGTCGGTGATCAGCTCGACGTTGGGCTGCCGGAGGGCCGGATACCACGAACTAGAGGCGAGAATGCGTGTGCACCCGATCGGAAAGGTGGGCACGAGCCGGGCTCGGAGCTCATCGTCGGGAACAGCAGCGGTCAGGTGTTTCATTGCCGCCTCGGTGGCCTTCTTGTTTGCCACCGAGCCTGCATTGAAGACAGGGCCCACGAGCCCTTCGAATCGGGCCCAGATGGCGGCCCGATGCAGGCGCCTGACCCCGGGTAGATGACGGACCGCCCACTTGCGGGTCTGGCCGTAGGGAGGGTTGACCCTCGGCAGCACCCAGTTGGGGGATCGTTGGTAGAGGTCGAGGTGGCCCGCCTGCTTGGCGACTTCGGGCACGAACTGGATGGCACTCGCTCCTGTTCCGATGACCGCAACCCGAC
>JAJCXW010000062.1 GCA_029263235.1 Acidimicrobiales bacterium | reverse complement strand
ACGGGCGGATCCTTCGACCATGTCCGTCACGGTACCCGACTCAGCGCTTCTTCTTTTTCTTCTTGCGCGGCCTCGGAGGAGCGCCTCCGGGGCGAGCAACCGGGGTTGTTCGTGCCGGGCGCTTGCGAGCCGGACCCGATCCCACGGGAGCGGTCGCGACCGGGTTTCGGCCCGAGAGCATGGAGCGATCTTCCTCGGTGACCATTCTGGTCGAGTCGCTGTGACCACTGCGGGCCTCCACGCGTGAGCGAATGGCTCGATACTCGGTCTCGCGTTCCTTCATCCGGGCGACCAGTTGGGTGGCCAGGAAGATCGACGAGTAGGAGCCGACGAAGATGCCGATGGCAAGGGCTATGGCGAATTCCCGAAGGGTGGGAGCACCGAAGAACACCGAGCCGATGAAGAGCATCGACATCACCGGAAGCACCGAGGTGATCGACGTGTTGATCGACCGCATCAACACCTGGTTGAGCGACAGATTCATCATCTCTGTGTAGGTGTAACGCCCGGTGCCGGTGAGTCGGGCCGCGTTGTCGCGGACCTTGTCGTAGACCACGATCGTGTCGTAGAGCGAATAACCCATGATCGTGAGGAAGGCGATCACGGTCGCCGGAGTGACATCAAATTGGAAGATTGCGTAGAACCCCACCGAGATCACGATGTCGTGAACCACTGCCACCAGGGCACCGACCGCCATCTTCCACTCGAGTCTGACCGAGATGTAGACCGCGACTATCAGGAAGAACCAGATCAAAGCGGTCTGCGCCTTGGCTGTGATGCGATCACCCCAGGAGGGGCCGACCGTGGTGACGCTCACGTCGTTGCGTTCGACGCCAGCCAAGTCAGCCAGGACCTGCTGAACCTCGGCAACACTTTCGGAGTCCTCGATCGACGAACGCACTCTGATGGTGTCGCCACCAACCGTCTGCACGGTGGCTGAACCGGCGGATGTGCCGGTGACGGCCGACCGGGCATCAGAGACCGAAACACCCGGAGCATCGACCTCCCAGGAGGTGCCTCCGACGAACTCGATGCTGAGATTGAGTCCGCTGATCAACAGCGCAACGACGCTGACCAGCACCAACACTGCGGATGCGACGCTGGCTTGCTTCCAGAGTCTTGGGAAGTCGAAGCGATTGTCGCCGCGGTAGAGGTCGCGCCAGATGCTCATGACTTGGCCTCCTCATAGGCGGGGATACCGAATCTGGACTGGTGATCGTAGAGACCGGTTCGTGCGGCCAGCAGCCGGATCATCGGTCCCATGAAGAAGTAGGTGGCCACGAGATCGAGGATGGTGGCGAGGCCGAGATAGAGGGCGAACCCCTTCACCGAGCCGACCGTGAGGAAGTAGAGCACTCCCGCCGCGATCAGGCTGGCGACATCAGCTTTGACGATCGTGGAGTAGGCAATCGGGAAGGCCCGATCGACCGCCGATCTGATGGTTCGGCCGCCTCTCACGTCTTCCTTCAGGTTTTCGAAATAGACCACATTGGAGTCGACCGAGAGCCCGACCGAGACGATCAGGCCGGTGACCCCGGCCAGGGTGAGCGCCAGACCTTGGGTCGAGCCGAGATAGGAGATGATCGTCCACAACATCGATCCGGACACGATCAGACTGAGAATCGCAACGATGCCCATGAGGCGGTAGTAGGCAACGAGGTAGATCGCCACCAGAACCAGACCGATGAGACCGGAGATCATTCCCGCCTTCAGCGCGTCGGACCCCAATGTGGAGGACACGACCCGGCTCTGCTGGGCTTCGAGTTCGAGAGGAAGAGCACCGAAGCGGAGAACCAAGGCCAGATCCCGGGCGCTGGCCTCGTCGAACGAACCGGAGATGGTGATGCCACTCCGCTCGAAGTTCGAAGTCTGAACGTTGGGGGCACTCGCCACCTCACCGTCTATCTCGATGGCGATACGGCCGCTGGGGCATTCGATGGTGCGGTTGAAGCACTGGGTCGCGAGATTGTTGAAGTCGTCGATTCCAGGCGAACCCGAATGGAACGTGGGTGCCACGATCCAGCCCTGCGAACCGTTGAACTGGGCGGTGGCTGATTCCAGGGCATCGCCGATGAGACGCTTACCCGGATTGGACACCTGATCGAGGATGAGGGGAGCCGGGCCGAGAGTCAGTCGCTCGGTTCCACCGGTGGGGGTTTCGAGGTCGAGAACCGACGGCTCGGCTGCGGTGGCCTCCGGGGTGGTTTCACCTTCGAGAACCGGCGATGAGAGGATGACCGGCCGAAAGCGGAGTTCGGCGGTCTGACCCACCAACTCGAGGGCGCGTGCCTGATCGTCGACACCCGGGATCTGAACGAGAATCGTCCTTCCGTCACGGGTTATCTCAGGTTCGGCCACACCGAGACCATCGACGCGACTGCGGATGATGTCGACTGCCTCGTCGAGGGCTCCGGCATCGATGTCGCCCGTATCGACCGGTTCGAGGACCACCGATACGCCGCCCTGGAGATCCAGGCCGAGCAATGGCTCGTTGCCACCAACGAACGTGTAGACGATGCCTGCGATTGAGAGCAGGGTGATGCCCAACGCGTAGGTGAGTTGCCGACCCATCAGTCGGCCTCGTCAACCAGATTCGTTGAGTCGGCGTCGTCGTCTAGTTCTTCGTCGTCTTCGTCGTCTTGTTCTTCGTCTTCGTACTCGTCGGTGTCTTCGACACGTTCGGCAATTGCCGACTTGGCGATCTTCAGCTCGATGTCGGGAGCCACCTCCAGCCAGACGACATTGCCTTCGACCTCGGCTATCGCTCCGAATATTCCGGAGTTGGTCACCACCACGTCGCCCTCGGCCAGCGAGTCGAGCAGGGCTCGATGAGCCTTCATCTTTCGCTGTTGGGGAACGATCATGAACGCGTAGAGCGCGCCCATCAGGATTGCGAGAACAAGGAAATTCATCGGTAACACTCGCCTTCGAAGCAGCGGAACCAGAGCAGGTTATCCCCCAGCCACGGATACCCCATGTACCTCGCTCAAGACCAGATCTCGTTGACCTCCGCCCGAAACGAATCGAATCGGCCAGCCTTGATGGCATCGGTCATGCGGTCCATGAATCTGAGTAGCCATCCGACGTTGTGGAGAGTGATGACTCTCGCCGCGGTCGGTTCCTTCACGGCAAGTAGGTGACGAAGGTAGCCACGCGACCAGCGAGAGGCCGGGCTGGCCTCCCATGTGGGATCGAGGGGCTCATCACTCATCGCGAATTCGGCTCTCCTGAGGTTGTAGCGGCCTTCATCGGTGAGGATTGTGCCGTGGCGGGCCAGTCGGGTGGGCAACACGCAGTCGAACATGTCGACCCCGCGGGCGACCGATTCGACAATTCCGACTGGATCCCCCAAGCCCATGAAATATCGGGGTTGATCGGCGGGCAGGATGCCCATGCAGGAATCGAGGCCATGAAGCATCGAGCTTCGATCCTCGCCCACGGAGAGGCCTCCGACTGCGTAGCCGTCGAAACCGAGCCCGACGATCTGCTCGGCGGATTCGGCTCGGAGGGCTTCGTCGGTGCCTCCCTGCACAATCCCGAACTGGCACTGTCGGCTGGCCGCATCGGGGTGATCGAGAAATGCCTCCCGACCTTTGGCGGCCCACCGCGAGGTGAGATCGACGGCACGTCGCACGACCGCCGTGTCGGCCACCGACGACGGGCAGACATCGAGCACCATCTGGATGTCGGCGCCGATCAGCGCTTGCACTTCGACGGCCCTCTCGGGTGTGAGCACATGGGACGATCCGTCGTAGGTCGACTTGAACGTCGCTCCGGAGTCGTCGATGTCGGGCGATAGGGAGAAGATCTGGTAGCCACCGCTGTCGGTGAGCACATGGCGGTGCCAGTCGGCGAAGCCGTGGATGTCGCCGAGCCCGGCGACGACTTCAGCACCAGGGCGAAGCATCAGGTGGTAGGTGTTGGCCAGCACCACTTGGGCACCCAGGGACTCGAGATCGGCACTAGTGAGGTGCTTCACCGCTCCTCTGGTTCCGACCGGCATGAACACCGGGGTGCTGAACTCCCCCCGCGGTGTGTGGACCACACCACAACGGGCCCCGCCGTCGCGGGCCGTCTCGCTGAAGGTCGCCTTCATCGTGGGCCGCCTTCGACGATGGCTCCTGTTTCGACAATCAATTCCACGGAGATCGAGGCTAAAGCCGCCGTCGTCTTCTCGTGGACGATGGCCGATTCCCCCAACTATGACCGTGGTGTATAGCTTCGATGGGATGTCCAGCACCAGTGACGCCCCATCGGACCTCTACCCCCGCACCCCGGAGGTGCACGGACGATGCGATGAACGTTTCGCCCCCGTACGCGACGCTTTCGCCGCCAACTTCGCAGCCGGGTTGGAGCTCGGCGCCAGCGTTTGCGTCACCATCGACGGCGAACCGGTAGTCGACATCTGGGCCGGGGACGCCTCACCTGGCGGTCCGGAATGGGCCGAGGACACCATCGTCAACGTCTACTCGACCACCAAGACAATGGCCGGGCTCTGCATGCTCATGTTGGCCGACCGTGGTCAACTCAACTGGGACGCACCGGTGGCCGACTACTGGCCTGAGTTCGCGGCCAACGGGAAGGACGGCGTGCTGGTCCGTCACGTGATGGGCCACACCTCGGGCCTGTCGGGATTCGGGCAGGAGATCGCCGCCACCGACCTCTACGACTGGGAGAAGATCACGTCGATGTTGGCGGCCCAGGCCCCGTGGTGGACACCGGGCGACGGATCGGGCTACCACGCCGTGACGCTCGGCTTTCTCCAGGGCGAGATTCTGCGACGCATCACCGGCCGCACGATCGGCGAGTTCTTCCGAACCGAGGTGGCCGAACCGCTCGGGTCGGATTTCCACATCGGCCTTGATCCTGCCCACGACCATCGGGTGAGCAATCTGATTCCGCCGGCCGAGTCCGATCTCATGGACACTGTCGGCACCATGACCCCGGACTCGGTCGCCTTCCGTACCCTCACCAATCCGGTGATGACCGGCGCCGAACCTCAGACCAGCGATTGGCGGCGGGCCGAGATCCCGGCCGCGGGAGGAATAGGCAATGCTCGTTCGGTGGCCCGGGTGCATGCCGCCATGGCCTGCGGAGGGTCGCTCGATGGGCTCGACATCATCAGCCGCGAAGGCCTGGATGCGATCTTCCAGCGCCAGTCCGACGGGATCGACCGCGTGTTCGGCGAGCTGACCTCTTACGGCATGGGCTACGGACTCCCCAACGAAGAGTTTCCTCTTCCCGGCGAGCACACCTTCTACTGGGGCGGATGGGGTGGATCGAAGGCCATCATCGACATGGACAACCGCATGTCGTTCGCCTACGTGATGAACCGCATGGACGCCTCGCTCATCGAGGACATGCGCGGACCCAGCATTCTCATGGCCGCCTATGGAGCGCTTCTCGCTGGTTGATCAGGCGTCGTCGAAAGTGACGATCACGGCCCGGTCGTTGGCGTGACCGCCGCGACGGATCAGCCGCTGAATCGAGTGGACACCGTTGATGAGCGTGAGCTGGTAGCCGTACTTCTCGCGCACCTTGCCGTGGATCGAGTCGAAACCGGATCCTTCGACCACCTCGGCCGTGCCCGAACGGGCTGGCGTTCCTTCCTTGACCCGGCCTCGGGCATCGGAGGGCTGCACCTCGACTTGGTTGTTGTTGGCGAGTCTCTTGACCTTCCACGACTCCGACGAGGTGATGAAACCGACTCGACCGTCGCCGGCGTCGACCGGCCAGACCGGAGCCGGTTTGGGAGTCCCGTCCTTCTTGAAGGTGGTGAAGGCAACGTACTTTTCGTCAGCGAGAGTCATAGCCCAGGATCCTAGGGGGCCCGCGTCCACCCCAGGCCCTGGATCGATCTACAATTTGTACATGACCACAGTTGACGAAATCGTCAAGCAACTGGCGGAGGTCACCGACGACTTGTTGGCGTTGGAAGATGGCGACTTCGCCGGTCGATTCAGGCTCGAGACGCGGCGCGACGAGCTAAGGGCCGAAGCCGAGGAGTTCCATCAGCGCAAGGACGAGGGCCGATCCACTGAGCAACTTCGCACCGAGCTGTCTGCGAGGCGTGAACAGCTCCAGCAGATCAGCGAGGGATTCGTGAACCGAGCGATGCAGTCGTCCAGTGCCCATGGGCCGAGCGGCGGCGAGGAGCGGGCGTCCGCAGCCCTCAAGGGCCGCTCAATCAACGACGCCATGATGGGCGCTTCGGGAGCCGGTTCGATACACGCCAGGATCGCCGAAATCGAGCAGGAACTCGCCAAGCGCTGACCCAAACGAGCACTGCGGCCAGCACCCCTCCTACGAAGAGCAGGCCAGCGGCGGTGAAGCGTCCGGAGTCCGTGCACCTGTCCAGTCGTGGCTGCCTTCCGACCGTCTCGAACACCAAAGGCTGGCAGTAGGCCTCGTATCTGCCGATGTCGAGTGGCACCAGCAGTAGGTACGCGCCCCGGAGCGCTGCCGCCGCGGCAACAACGGTGACCAGCCATATCGCCGCCACCACGACGGTCGACCGTCCGCGCTCGGTGCGCCAAATCGCGAGGGTCACTCCCGAGAGAACCGCCACCGTGAACCACCAACCGGTCCGGGGGAACAGATACACAGCCTGGTCATCGTGGAAGTTTCTCAACAATTCTGAGATCGAGAGAAGGAAGCCCACCGACCCGGCAATGATCCCGAGCACGGCGGCCGTCAGAACGACGTGCCTGAGTCCCACCTCACGATGCGATGCGCTCGAAGGAGTGTCCATGGCGGCACACGCTAGTTGTTTCGTCCGTTCCTCTGGCCTCACCCGACATCATGTGGCCGGCCGGAGCGTCTGTCTCAGCCAGATCCGGGGAGACCGTCGACGATCACCATCGACCCTTCGGTGTTGTCCGTCCGGAGATTGATGATCGCCTGATACGCGTCGGAGTTGTACCAAGCCATAGCGGAGTCGCGATCATCGAACTTCAACACGACGGTGGTCTTCGCGGGGCTCCCCTCAACGGCTGTTGAGTCGTGATCCGCCACCAACACCTCGACGTTGTGACCCTGCAGTGTTGGGCCGACCTTCGGCCCGTAGGCCTCGAGTCCTTCGGGGTTCGTGACGTTGTACGTAGCTACGATGTATGCGCTCATTCGGCGAGACTATGTGCCCAAGTGCGCCTATCGCGATCACGGAGGCCGTGGTGGCAGCCATAGGGCTTTCTTCACTGATGGGGCTGATTCTCGTCAAACAGAGGTCCTTGAGCTGTGGCTCTGATGTGGAGCTTGTTCGGGCCAACAACAGCCGGTTCTTCACCGGGATCGCATTCGCTGAGGTGCCAGCGCTGGCCGGATTCGTGGCGACGATCCTGGTTGACTCGACGATGCCCTATTTCATCGGTGCAGGGATGGCCGCCTGTGGATTCGCTTTGGTGGCGCCCACCCGATCTGAACTCCGTCGCACCCAGGAACTGCTGAGATCTGACGGGTGCAATCGATCGCTTGGCGCGATCATGGCCAAGCCGCTCGGTGGTGCACCGATGTGATACCGGGCGGATCGACTGCTCAGCTTCGGCGGACCTGCAGCGCAGTCAGCGCTGACGTGCCGCTAGCAACATCGCATCGCCGAAGGAGAGGAAGCGGTAGCCCTCGTCGAGGGCCGTCTCATAGAGCTCGCGCCAGTGGGGGCCGATGAACGCATCCACGAGACACAACAGGGTCGATCGGGGCAGGTGGAAGTTGGTGAGCAGGACGTCGACCATCTGCCACTCGTAGGGCCGGCGAATGAACAGGCTGCTGCGACCTTCGCGTTCTCCGGTCGTGGCCCACGTTTCGAGGGCCCGCACCGATGTGGTGCCGATCGCGACCACCCGATCGGCCGCCCTGATCACCTCGGCCGTGACTTCGGGAACCAGGTAACGCTCCGTGTGGATCACATGGTCGTCGAGCCGGTCGACCTGCACCGGCCTGAACGTGTCGAGCCCCACCGCCAACTCCACCGTCACCACCTGGATGCCGGCAGCCTTCAGCCGGTCGAGCACGTCGTTCGTGAGATGCAGCCCGGCGGTGGGCGCAGCGGCCGACAGCGGACGATCGGCGAATACGGTCTGGTAACGCTCCGGGTCGTCGAGCGTGGCCTGGATGTAGGGAGGCAAGGGGGCACTGCCGACCTCGGCCAGCACTTCGAGCAGGGAACGATCGCCGGGGTCGAGTTCGACGATGCGTCGACCCTCGCCGAGGTCGTCGTCGATGACCACATCGAGTCCGGGGGTTCGGACCTCGCTGCCGGGGGGCAACTTCCGCGAGGGCCGAACCAGAGCCTCCCACCTGTGATCTTCCAGCTCCTCCAACAGGAGTACCTCGACGGCACCTCCGGTCGACCGCTTGAGCTTCAACCGTGCCGGCAAGACCCGGGTGTCGTTGACAACCACGACGTCGCCCGGTTGGAGCAGATCGGGAAGGTCGGCCACCGTGTGATGCCGAACCGAGTCGCCATGGTCGACCAACAGCCTCGCTGAATCGCGTTGGTCGAGAGGATGCTGAGCAATCGACTCAGGAGGTAGCTCGTAGTCGATGTCGTCGGGGGTCTGAGGTGGCGACGTTTCCGGCATGGCCCCGTGAGGCTACGGGCCACACGAAGTCACCCGGCGAGTCGAAGAAACTCAGCCGAACAAGCCGTTCTGAGAACCGGCAACCGAGGGTGCCGGCGGAGTGAGCCCCAGGTGTTCGTAGGCCGATGGCGTGGCCACTCTTCCGCGCGGTGTGCGCATGAGCATCCCCTGCTGGATCAGGTATGGCTCATAGACATCCTCGACGGTCTCGGTGGGTTCGCTCACGCTGATGGCGAGAGTCGACAATCCGACCGGGCCTCCCCCGAACCGACCGCAGATCGCCTCGAGAACTGCCCGCGACGCCTTGTCGAGGCCGCGCTCGTCGACCCCGAAGAACGACAGGCCGTCGGCCGCCACCTCGGCGTCGATGCTCGAATCGCGTTCGACTTCGGCGAAGTCGCGCACCTGCCGCAACAGCCGATTGGCGATACGCGGGGTGCCTCTGGCTCGTCGGGCGATCTCCCACGCTCCATCGGTGGTGATCTCGACTCCGAGAATCTTGGCGGCCCTCAGCACGATCGACTGCAGATCGTCGACCTCGTAATAGTCGAGTCTGGCCACGAGTCCGAAGCGATCGCGCAGCGGGCCGGTGATCAGGCCGGTGCGGGTGGTGGCCCCGACCAGAGTGAAGTTGGAAAGCTCGAGGGGAATCGAGCGGGCCGCCGGACCCTTCCCCAGCACGATGTCGATCCTGAAATCCTCCATCGCCGGGTAGAGCACTTCCTCGACCGCTCGCGGCAGCCGATGGATCTCATCGATGAACAGAACGTCGCCTTCTTCGACCTTGGAGAGGATCGAGGCCAGATCTCCGGCGCGCTCCAGGGCA
>JAJCXW010000061.1 GCA_029263235.1 Acidimicrobiales bacterium | reverse complement strand
GGTCACGCGAGCTGGGTCTGGCGATGGAGATCACGGCGCTGTCACCTCGGAGCCATCCTGGTCCTCTGACTCCGATATCGACTCCACCAGTCCGGCGTAGTACCGGTCGAGTTCGTCGTTGGTTCTGGCTCTCGGGAGAGTGCCGGTGGCCACGGCATTGAGGGTGCGCGCCACGGCAGGCGCTGCCGACGTACCGCCGAACCCGGCTTCCTCCATTACCGCCGCAATGACGATCTCCGGCTCGAACCCGACCTCCACGCCCAGGCTGGGGTGGTCGTTCGGTCCGAAGGCCACGAACAACGCCGTGTCTGCCTTCCCGCTCGACAGCTGGGCCGTGCCCGTCTTGCCGGCCACGGGCCAACTGTCGAGCGGGAACGACACGCCGACTGAAGGATCATTGAATGCTCTCCACGCTGTGCCGGCCGGGACACCTCTTCGGGGCACTCCCAGAAGTCCGTCGAGGATCGGCTGGCGGACTTCGTCGGACAGCGCCAGGTCGCGCAGGACGCGCGGGCCGAATTCCATCAGCACTTCGCCGGCAGGGTTGGTGATCTTCAACGCGACGTTGGGTTGATGGAGCCGACCCCCGTTTGCGATCGTCGCGTAGGAGTTGGCCAACTGGATCGGCGTGAGCAGCATTCCGCCCTGACCGATCGACAGGTTGATCGTGTCGCCCGCGTACCACTGCGATCCGTCCCTGATCGCCACCTCCGCCGCGAACTGGGCGTCGAAGTAGTCCCGATCGGGGACCACCCCTCCGCGTTCGTATGGAAGCTGGACTCCGGTGTCGCCGCCAAGACCGAGTTCTCTGGCCGCCAACTGGATTCCCTCGTCGGGGCCTTCCTTGAGCTGCCAGAACCCCTCCCCTGCCAACCGGTAGAAGTAGGGATCGCTCGAGACAGTTATGGCATCGCGAAGATCGACGTCTCGGGTTCCCGAGAACGGGCTGCCGAAGTTGCAGGTGCTCGACTCCTCGAGACAGAACGGATAGGTGTAGGAGCCGGTGTCGGTGTACCTGCCCCTGACTCCGATCAGGCCGCCCGAACCGCCAACGATGCCCTGGGTGAGCGCGGCGTAGGCCGTGATGGCCTTGAATGTCGACCCCGGTGGATAGGCGCCCTGAATCACTCGGTTGAGAACCGGGACCTGGTTGTCCTCGGAGGTCAACTGATCGAAGAGCTTCTGGGAGATTCCGCTGACGAACTCTGCCGGGTCGTAGGTGGGGTATGAGGCCATGGCCAGCACCCCGCCGTCTCTCGGGTCGAGAGCCACCATGGCGCCGGCGCTGGCGACAAACCGCGGCTCGTCGTCGTCGGGGATCTGATCACGGGCGGTCCGAAGAGCATCAGACAGCTGATCCTCGGTGAACGCTTGGAGGTCGACGTCGATGGTGAGCCACACGTCGTCGCCGGGTACTGCGGCCGAACTCAGCTTGGTTCTCTCGCGCACGATGTTGCGATTGGCGTCGAGTTCGAGCCACCTGACACCCGGCACCCCTCGAAGGGCATCCTCGAACGCCCTCTCGACACCGGTCTTTCCAATCTCATCGTTGGCTTGATACGTCTTGGTGGCATCGAGGGTCGGATCGATTCGGGCGTTTGACGCCTCCAGTTCCGTCTCGGTCACCGGACCGACGTAGCCGAGCAGATGAGCGGCAAGCGTGCCGTAGGGGTAGCTGCGAATGGTTTGCTGCACCACAGTCACGCCCGGGAAGTCGTCTGGACGTTCCCCCAGGAAGACCAGAAGCCCAGGGTCGACACCTACGGCCACAGGTATGTCGTCGAACGGACCGAACTGCGGATCGTTGGCCGATCGCTCGATCGATGATGCCTTGGTGAGACGGCCCGATCTGCTGATCGCCACCGCCAAGCGCACGAACATCTCCTGCTGCTCTTCTACCTTCAGTGTCTCGTCGAGCTTCTTCTTGTCGATGGTGACAACCTGCACGACCTGGTTGTCGACTATTACCCGTCCGCTTCGGTCGAGAATCCGGCCTCGGGGCGCCTGCTCAAATACTGGCTGAAGGACATTTCCGAGAGCTTCCTTCTGAAGTGACTCACTCTCGAGAGCCTGGAGATACCACAGCCGGGCGAACATGGCCCCAAAAAGGGTCAGCCCCACGAACGCGAGCATCCGCAGACGTAGCTGCCGGGCGTTCTCGTCCACCGTCAACCAACTCGATCCGACATTGAGAGAAAGCTAACCACGCGACAGCGGGCGGTTGACCGCGGCCGCCGGCCGAGTGGGCCCGGGGCCCAGCGCCCATCTCATCAAAGGGGACGCTGGCACCGAGAGCACGGCATTGAACAGTCCACTCACCGCCGCGATCTTCAACATGTCCATGTCGATCAGCCCACGCTCTCCGAGGATCTCGTTCGACAAGGCGTAGGCGATCACCATGAGAGCGGTGGACAACGCTGCGACAACCGCAAGCTGCAGCCGCGAATCGTGGAACAATCCGGCCTCCACCGAACCAATCGAGTACGCCACCACGGCGAAGATGAGCGCCGAGACTCCCAGATGAGTAGGGAGGTAGACATCCCAGAGGAGTCCTGCGGCAAACGCTATCGAGGGACCGCTCCTCGGGCCGGCGAAGTATCCCGCCAAGACGGCGACCAACGCCAACAACTCGGGGGCAACTCCGAGTACTCGAATGTCGATGAAGACGGTCAGCTGCAGCGAAATCGCTATCAGGAACACCAGGGTGAGACGAAGTCGGGTCATGGTGTCGCACCAGCACCGGAGTCGGGATCGAGCAGCTTCGGATCGATTTCGAGTGAGACGACGGTGCTCGGGGTCACCGGTCGGAGAGGCACCTCGTCGGAGGCAGCATCGAGCATCACCGATACGAAGCCGAGGTCACCGACATCGTTGGACAGTTCCACGATGACGACCATGGCCAGGCCATCCGGAGTCGACACATCTGTGACGATCCCGATCGGAATCTCCGCCGGGTAGCGACTGCCGGTGTCGGTCACCACGGCCGATCCGATTTCCGGAAGTAGTTCGGGGTTACCGCCTTCGGGCCACGACGGTCCCTGATTGATCACGAACTGTCGAGGCTGGCCGGCAACGCCATGGCCCAGGCCGACCTCGTCGGTCGAGACCAACCGAACACCGATCACCAACGAACTGGCACTGATGAGTTCCACCGTGCTGGTCGACCTGTCGACCCGCGACAATCGCCCCACAAAACCAGCCCCGGTCACTACCGCCATATCGACCTCAAAGCCTGAGTCTGATCCCTTGCCAAGCGTGACCACGTCGGCGTCGAAGTTTCCAACCTCTCCCCGCAGGACCGTTGCCGCCACCGTCGCGATGTCACCCTTGAAATCAATCTCGACCGCGTTCTGCAGACGTTCGAGGGCAGCCAAGGCGGCTTCGGCCCCGATGGCGTCGCCCCTCATCTCATCGATCTGGCGTCTGAGCTCCTCGTTTCGGGCCTCGAGGTCGCCGTAGTCGAAGACCGCGTTCCAGCCGTCGCCGACCGGCGACAGGACCGTGTCGAACAGCGACGTCACCGGATTCAGGACATCCCGCACTGCGCTCTGAGCAGAATCGAGTGGTCCGAAACCCCGAAAATCGAGGCTCAGAAGAGTTACCGCTGTGAGGACGAGCAGAGCGAGGCGATAGCGCGATCGCCCGGCCCGCTGGGCTGACGCCATTGGCCTGGTCGGCCTAGAGATCGCCCGAGCTCAGCACCACATCCCTGAGCGCCTCGAATTCCTCGAGAACTTGCCCGGCGCCAATTGCCACCACATGGAGCGGATCGGTTGCGATACGGATCGGCATGCCGGTTTCCTCGGCGAGTCGCTGATCGATTCCCTGAAGGAGTGCGCCGCCACCGGCGAGTGTTATGCCGCGTTCCATGATGTCGGCGGCCAACTCCGGAGGGGTCTTGTCGAGCGTCGACTTGACGGCGTCGCAGATCGCCGCGACCGGCTCTTCGATGGCTTCGCGTATGTCGGGGGTGCCGATGACCACAGTGCGCGGAAGGCCGGTGACAAGGTCTCGGCCTCGGATCTCGGCCCGTAGTTCCTGTCGGAGCGACCAAGCTGATCCCAGCTGGACCTTGATCTCTTCGGCAGTTCGCTCGCCGAGAGCCAAGCTGAATTCCTTCTTGACGTACTGGATGATCGAGTCGTCGAGTTCGTCTCCACCAACCCGAACGGACTGGCTCGCCACCACGCCGCCGAGTGAGATCACGGCGACCTCGGTGGTGCCACCGCCGATATCGACGATCATGTTGCCAGCGGGATCCTGTACCTGGAGGCCGGCTCCTATGGCTGCGGCCATGGGCTCTTCGATGATGAAGGCTGGCTTGCGGGCCCCAGCGAACTCGGCGGCCTCCTGAACGGCTCGTTGCTCGACTCCGGTGATTCCGGAGGGAACGGCGATGACCATTCTCGGCTTGGCCCATTTCCGCTGGTGTACCCGCTGGATGAAGTGACGCATCATCTTCTCGCAGATCTCGAAGTCGGCGATGACGCCGTCCTTGAGGGGTCGGATCGCCTGGATGTTGGAAGGGGTGCGGCCGATCATTCGCTTGGCGTCGGTACCGACTGCCAAGGGCTTACCGGTGGCAGTGTTGATGGCCACAACAGACGGTTCGTTGAGGACAATCCCCTCGCCGCGCACGTAGACGAGCGTGTTCGCGGTGCCGAGATCAACCGCCATATCGCGCCCGACCACCGCACCGAAACTACTCAGCAGCGACTCTCCAAACATGATTGATGCCTCGTAACCAAGAAGTCGGATCCGAGTCGACGAAGAGACAACCAAAAGGGTGACCGCCTCCGAGCCGACTACCGCAGGCAGTCTAGGCGCGAATGGTCACCAGATTGCAACACAAAGACAAGGTGTGGCTAGGCCACCACAATGCGTGGGGCAGAGTCAGACTGAAACCGGCGTGCCGGGAAAGAAGATCTCGATCTCACGGGCCGCCGACTCGAGAGAATCGGAGCCGTGGATGAGGTTCTCGGTGAACAGCGTGCCGAGGTCGCCCCGGATCGTGCCGGGTGCGGCCTCAAGCGGATTGGTGGCGCCCATCATCTGACGAACGACCTGCCAGGTGTCGGACGGGCCCTCGATCGCGCAGACCATTACCGGCCCTCTGCCCATGAACTCCACAAGGTCGGCGTAGAAGCCCTTGCCCACATGCTCGGCGTAGTGCCGCGCCAACGTGTCGGAGTCGAGAGTACGAAGCTCGGCCCTCGCGATTCGGAGGCCCTTGGCCTCGAGTCGGCCAAGTATTTCGCCCACGAGTCCCCGTTCGACGGAGTCGGGCTTGCAGATCACCAGTGTTCGGTCCATTCGGCCGAGGCTACCGGTATCGGCGTGGGTGCCCTACGGCTTCTCCAGGAGGTACGTTTCCGACCCGGGGTCGTAGTTGGTGCCATCCTCGGTGATGCTGATAATCGTGACCTCGACATCGAAGTCATCCTCGTCGAGACCGCTCCACTTGAATGCGACTCGACCCCAGGAGTTGGTCTCCCCGGTGGCGGTTCCGGTGCTGCCGTCGGCAAGAGTGAACTCAACCGTCACCGTCGCATCTTCGAGATCGTCACCATCGGCGTCCTTGATCTCCAAACGGATCTTGGCGTAGAGCTTGCCCTTCCGCTCGTAGCTCCTGTCCTTGTACTCGATGTCGGTGCCCTCGAGCACGCCCGAGGTGGTGGTGGGCGGCGCTGCGGTCGTGGTGGTAGGTGCCGCCGTGGTCGTGGTGGTAGGTGCCGCGGTCGTCGTGGTGGTCGGAGCAGCGGTGGTCGTGGTTGTAGGTGCCGCGGTCGTCGTCGAGCTCGATGGGGCCGCGGTGGTTGTGGTCGTGGTGGTGGTAGTGGGAGCTCCACCGCCCGCACCCGTCGTGGTGGTCACGTCGAACACCGACAGATCGGGTTGTCCGATGTCGTCGGCAGTCGAGATGTAGTTGTTCTCAACCGTCGTATCCAGGGCCCCGACACTCGACAGGGAGCCGACCAGGACCGTCGAAATCACGAGCGCATACTCGACAAGAGTGACCCCTCGGTCGTTCGATCGCTTGGCGCGTCGCAGGAAACTTGTCAGAAACATCACAGCAATACCATCGGCACCACTGGGGTCGGTGGTTCATGGGTCTATCGGATCATTTACCTTCGAGGTGGGTTCTGGCGTTTCCGACGACAGTGTGGGACCCGACCACGACGATCATGTTCTCTGGACCGGCGAGCGAGTACGCCCGCTCGATCGCTTCCTCGACCTCATGGACGACCTCCGCCGTTCCGCCCGCCTCGGTGATGGCACCTGCCACACTCTCGGCCGGCAGACTACGTCTCGATGGCGCCGAACAAGCTATGCAGATCTCGGCGGTGGAAACCTGCAACGCCTCGCAATAGGCCCGCGGATCGCGGCCGTCGAGAAGGCCGATGACCATGATCACAGGGGAATCGCCGAAGTCGGTCTCGATACCGTCGGCCAAAGCCTCGGCGCCGGGCGGGTTGTGTGCCACATCGAGCATCACCAGCGGCGACCGGGCAACTACCTCCATCCGGCCGGGGATCTCGACGGACCCGAACGCCTCGGTTACGACATCAGCCGCCAGCTCAACGTCGAAGAACTCCTCCACCGAGGCCACAGCGACCGCTGCGTTGTCGGCCTGATGGTGTCCGTGTAGCCGGAGGAAGACCTCGTCGTAGCGGCCCCGCGGTGACCGCAGATTGATCATGCGACCTCCCACAGCCAGCTCGTCTTCGGCCACATCGAAGTCGATGCCTCTCTCCCACGTGGTCGAGGGCGACTCGGCGGCGAAGACCGCTGCCAGATCCGGGTCGGTCTCGCCGAGCACCAGAGCTGAACCGGGCTTGATGATGCCGGCCTTCTCCTGAGCTATGGCACGACGCCAGTCGCCGACACCGTCGGTGTGATCGAGCCCGATGTTGGTGACCACCGCGATCTGGGCGTCGGCCACGTTGGTTGCGTCGAACCGTCCGAGCATCCCCACCTCGAGCACCGCCACATCGACAGCCTCGTCGGCGAAGTGGGTCAGGGCGGCAGCGGTCATCGTCTCGAACCAAGTGAGAGACTCGCCATCGAGCTCCTCCCCCACCGCAGCAACGCCGGTGATGGCGCTGGCGAGATCGTGATCCGCTATCGGCACTCCCCCGATACGGATTCGCTCGTTGAGCATCTGGAGGTGAGGGCTCGTGTAGGTGCCGACCCTCAGGCCCATGACCCGAAGAAGCGACTCTATGAGTCGCACGGTCGAGCCTTTGCCGTTGGTTCCGGTGACGTGGATGACCGGGTAGGACGCCTGGGGATCAGCAAGCGCTGCCATCGACGAGCGCATGTTTTCGAGCGACAACCCTTCGATGCGTCCGGCGCGCGGAATCACTTCGTAGTTGGTGAGGGCATGCAGGTGCTCGAGCGCCCGTGGGTAGTCCATGTGTTGGTGCCGCTGTTGATCAGCTGGCGCGGCGCTCATCGACGTCGTCGCGCGATACCAAGGTCGGGCGGGTGCCGTCGACCACTGTCTCGAGCTCGACCCGGACCTTGGCAAGGTCGTCGCGGCCCGGCACCTCGAACATCACGTCGAGAAGCACCGATTCGATGATGGCGCGCAGCCCTCTGGCGCCAGTGGCCCGCTTGATCGCCTGATCGGCGATCGCCTGCAATGCCTCGTCGCTGAACTCGAGTTCGATGTCTTCGAAATCGAACATCCTGGCGTATTGCTTTACCAGGGCATTGCGGGGCTCGGTGAGGATCTCGACCAGGGCATCGCGCTCGAGGCTGCTGACCGCCCCAACCACCGGAAGACGACCCACGAACTCCGGGATCAGACCAAATCGTGTGAGGTCTTCGGGGAGAACCTCGCTGAATATGGCCCCGAGGTCCTTGTCCTGGGGGCTGCGAATGTCGGCGCCGAAGCCAACACCCTTGCGTCCGATTCGATCCTCGACCAGCTTCTCGATGCCGGCGAACGCCCCGCCGCAGATGAACAGGATGTTGGTGGTGTCGATCTGGATGAATTCTTGATGGGGATGCTTGCGTCCACCTTGCGGCGGAACGGCTGCGGTGGTTCCCTCGAGAATCTTCAGAAGGGCCTGCTGGACGCCTTCGCCTGATACGTCTCTGGTGATCGAAGGGTTTTCGCTCTTGCGAGCAACCTTGTCGATCTCGTCGATGTAGATGATGCCCGTCTCGGCCTTGGCGATGTCGTAGTCGGCGGCCTGAATGAGCTTCAGCAGGATGTTTTCGACATCCTCCCCGACGTAGCCCGCTTCGGTGAGCGCAGTGGCATCAGCGATAGCGAAGGGAACGTTGAGCATGCGGGCGAGGGTCTGGGCCATCAGTGTCTTGCCGCAGCCAGTGGGGCCGATCAACAAGATGTTGGACTTGGCCAGCTCGACGTCGGAGTCGAGAGTCGTGCCGAGCTGAACCCGCTTGTAGTGGTTGTAGACGGCAACCGACAGGATCCGCTTGGCGGTGTCCTGCCCGACTATGTAGTCGTTGAGAAACTCGAAGATCTCGCGAGGAGCCGGCAGATCTCCGAGGGTGGGTTCGGTGGTCTCCGAGAGTTCTTCTTCGATGATCTCGTTGCAGAGATCGATGCACTCGTCGCAGATGTAGACGCCGGGGCCCGCGATCAGTTTCTTGACCTGCTTCTGCGACTTGCCGCAGAACGAGCACTTCAGAAGCTCGCCACCTTCGCCGAACTTGGCCACCCGGGGTCCTCCTACCTAGCCGATCGCTTTGATCGGACCACTGTTGTCAACAAGACTACGGCCTTCAATGACCTCGTCGATGATCCCATATTCCTTGGCCTCGGCGGCGCTCATTACGAAATCGCGGTCGGTGTCGGCCGCAATCTTCTCGACGCTCTGACCGGTGTGGTGGGACAGAACCTCTTCGAGCGAGGCCTTCATCCGGGCGATCTCAGCGGCGATCAGCTCGATGTCGCTGGCCTGACCTTGGGCTCCTGCGTACGGCTGGTGGATGAGGATTCGGGCATGGGGCAGAGCGAGCCTCTTGCCGGGGGTGCCTGCTGCGAGCAGTACGGCAGCGGCTGAGGCGGCCTGTCCGAAACAGATCGTGGTGATGTCGGGCTTGATGTAGGACATCGTGTCGTAGATGGCGAACAGCGCGTTGATGTCGCCTCCCGGACTGTTGATGTAGAGGTGGATGTCCTTGTCGGGGTTTTCCGACTCGAGGTGGAGAAGCTGGGCGCAGATCAGGTTGGCGATGGTGTCGTCGATCGGCGTACCGATGAAGATGATGTTCTCTTTGAGTAGCCGGCTGTAGAGGTCGTAGGCGCGCTCTCCACGGTTGGTCTGCTCTACGACGGTGGGGACCAGATAGTTGCGGGGGTTGATGTCCATCTACTCATCGTCCTCGTTGGTGGTTTCGGCAGCTGGGTCTTCTTCTGGTTCATTGACGCTATCCGCATCGGCCTCTGTAGATGGGGTCTCAAGCTCTGATCTGTCGATCATGGCGCCCTCGTCGTCGATCAACTCGACGTTGTCGGTCAACCACTCGAGAGCCCGCTGCTTCGCGAGATCTGCTCTCAGTGCCGACAGCTGGCCGAATTCAGCCAGCCGCTTCTCCAGTTCGACAGCGTCCTGGCCCGACTCGGTGGCCATCTCACTGATGGTCTCCGACACGGACGCGTCGTCGGGTACGAGATCTTCCTGCTCGGCCACGTAGCGCAGCGCCAGGTCGACGCGGACTGCTTGTTCGGCCGGCTCACGGAACTGATCGGCGAGGGTCTCCGGAGTGATGCCGATACTCGACATGTATTCGGAGACATCGGCTCCTTGTTGCTGGAGCCGACCCACGAAATCTTGGATGCGAGCGTTGATCTCGCCCTCGACCATGGCGTCGGGAACATCCTCGATGACAAGGCCGGCGAGGGCCTCGGCTGAATTCTGCTGCACCGCCGCCAACGCCTGCGAGACTCGCATCGCGGTGAGTCGGGTGACCAGATCGGCCCGTAGCTCTTCGACCGTCTCGAACTCGCTGGCTTCAGCAGCCCACGCATCGTCGAGTTCGGGAAGCACCGCTTCACGAACCTCTTTGACGACGATCGAGAACTGGAGTGACTCGTCTTCTTCAGGGTCGGGATGCTCGGCTTCGAACTCGACATCGTCGCCGGCCGAGACGCCCCGTAGGTTTTCGTCGATCTCGGCGACAACAGCCCCGCTACCGACTTCGTAGTCGTAGTCGGTGGTGGTCAGACCCGGGACCTCTTCACCTTCGTGGGTGCCTGAGATGTCGATCGTGACATGGTCGCCGTCGGCGGCAGCACGCTCGACCGGTTCGAGCTGTGCGAACTGGCCGCGCATGGCGTCGAGTTGCTCGTCGATGTCGTCGGGGGACGGCGCCGGACGTGGGATCTCAACTCGGAGCCCGTTGTAGCCAGCAACGTTGACCTGTGGCCGCACTTCGACAACAGCGTCGAACACGATGGGGCCGGACTCTTCACCGGCGGTGATCTCGATCTCCGGCGCAGCGATCACATCGACGTCGTGCTCGACCACAGCTCGCGCGTAGTAGTCGGGCAGTGCTTCGCGGAGGGCCTCATCGCGGCCGACCTGATGCCCCAACTGGGCTTCGAGGATCCTGCGTGGGGCTTTGCCCGGACGGAATCCGGGCATCTTCACCTCATGGGCTATGCGTTTGAATGCGGCATCGACGGCCGAGCTGAACTCGGATTCATCGACCTCCACCGACACCTTGACGCGACTATCTTCGAGGGTTTCAACGGTGCTCTTCACGATGCCGGAGTCTATGGGGCGGTGGGCTGGTCCCCGCCGTGACATCGCATCAATCACGCGCTGTTCGCGCCGCGGCGTCCATGCCCCGTCCCGCTACCCTGTGCCCACCCGCGGGTGTAGTTCAACGGTAGAACCTCAGCCTTCCAAGCTGATGATGCGGTTTCGATTACCGTCACCCGCTCCACTCGGCTCCTGAGGTCAGGACATGTGTCTGGCCTCGGGGATCGAACGGCTCCTGTAAACAGACTGGCGGGGTCGGACGTGTGCATCATGTGGTCACACGAGGAGGACAGGCTGTGAGTAGCGGCGGCGACCAGCGACAAGAAGCTGAAGTCTCTCCTGCCCTGCACCCGGTGTGGTCCTTCGAAGATCTGTTCGTGGTCGAGTATCCGAAGATGGTGGCGCTCGCTGCTGCGGTGTCGGGTAGTCGGCTGCTCGCCGAGGACACGGCACAGGAGGCCATGCTTCGCCTCAGTCGAAACTGGGCCAAGGTGCAAGGTCTGCAGTCGCCGGGGGGATGGCTGCGGCGGGTGACGATCAACTTGGCGTTGTCGAACCGTCGCCGGCTGGCCACTGAAGCCCGGTACAAGCTCCGAGTCGTTCGCTCCAGTTTCAGCCCACCGCCCACCGCGGCCGAGCACGAACCGGTGTGGCTGGCGGTTGCTGCCCTGCCCGGCAAGCAGCGTGCGGCGATTGCCCTGCGCTATCTCGAGGATCGGTCCATCAACGAGATCGCCGACATCCTCGATATCGCCCCCTCGACTGCGCGGGTTCATCTCCATCGAGGGCGACAAGCGCTCCGCAACCAACTCGAAGACTTCGACCCGCGGACCCGATCCGAGACGTTCCCCGGATCCGACCAAGGAAGGCAGACCCCGAATGACTGATCGACACGACCCGGTCGAGGCCGCGTTCGAGGCCCTGCGCGCCGAGACCGAAGATCTCGACACAGCGAGGCCGATGCGGACTGTGGCCGATCGTCGTCGCAGTGGCCGGCGACGGGGTGTGATCCTGGTTGCCACGGCGGCCTCGGTGCTGCTCGTCGTGGGAGTCTCCTGGTTGGTCTCCAATCGAGATCCCGGAACCGTCGCCGGCCCACCGGACACGACCGTGGCCCCCTCCACCGACAGCAGTGCTCCGACAGGTGATCCCGTCTCACTCGTGGACTCGTCGTGGACTCTTCTGTCCGGGAGCGGACCCAATGGCGAGGTGCCGATCGTCGACGGCTGGCCGATAACCCTCCACTTCAGTCCCGACACCCTCGGCGGGACCTCCGCCTGCAACGGATACGGCGCGAACTACTCGATCGACGACGGCGATTTCACCATCGGCGGGCTCGGCTCCGAGGATATGGGATGTGATGGCCCTGTGATGGAGTCTGAGTCGAGCTACTCCGCCGCTTTCTCGGACGTCGATCACGTTGAGGTCATCGGGGACGAACTGACCCTGACAGGACCATCGACTGAACTGACCTTCGCTCGAAACGTCCCCGTGCCCGTGGCCGCCCTGGTCGATCAGCTATGGCTCCTCGAAACTCTCATCGAGGGCGAGAAGGGCTCCCCGGCAATGGGTGATCCCGCAGTGCTGCTGCTCAGTCAGGATGGCACCGTGAGCGGAGGGACGGGCTGCAGATCTCTCAGCGGCGAGTACGTGATATCGGGCCATCAGGTGCAATTCACCACATTTCGTGCCGACGGTGATTGCCCGTCCCTACTCCGCGAGCAGGACAGTCTGGTGGTGAACGTGCTTGGAGACGGGTTCACCGCAGATATCCAAGGCGGGCCTCTCGTCGTCACATCTCGTGGAAACGAGGTGCTGGTCTACAGGGCCATCACCCAGGCGGAGCTAGCCGGCACGCCCAGCGAACCGGTCCGGAGCGACGCGGAACTGCTTGAAGGATCGTCCTGGATCCTCACCCAGGGCGAAGGCCCGAACGGCCTGATCGGCGTCGTGGAGGGCTCCGAGCCGAGGATCACGTTCACGACCAGCAACACCCTTTCGGGAAACCTCTCGTGCAATGACTTCACGGCGGGGCTGACAATCGAGGGCCGACAGCTGTCGACTCTGCTTCTGCCTCAGCGAACACTGGTGTGCGAGTCCAGCACCATGGAGGCCGAGGCGGCATTTGAGGCCGCACTGACCGACGTGACCGAGTTCGCCCTCGAAAGCGATGGTCAGGTGCTGATCATGGCCGGCGGTGAGACCGAGTTGGCGTTCAATCCGGCCGACGCTGACTGACTGGCCGAAACCCGAGGTCAGAGGCATCATGGATGGGTCGCGTCCGCTATTGTCGGTCGCCACGTCTCGTCATGGGAGCCCCGGATGGCCGAAGTTGTTCTCGAAGGTGTCAGCAAGGTCTACCCCAACGGATTCCAGGCGGTGGACGACCTTTCTCTCACCCTCAACGACGGCGAGTTTCTGGTGCTCGTAGGCCCTTCGGGCTGCGGCAAATCCACTGCGCTTCGAATGATCGCCGGGCTCGAGGAGATCTCCGAAGGCACGCTGAAGATCGGCGATCGAGTCGTCAACGACGTTCATCCCAAAGACCGCGACATCGCCATGGTCTTTCAGAACTACGCGCTGTACCCGCACATGACGGTGGCCGAGAACATCGGCTACTCCCTGAAGATGGCCAAGGTCCCCCGGGACGAAATCAAGAGCAGAGTGCTGCAGGCCGCCGCCACCTTGGAGCTCGAGGAGTATCTCGACAGGACACCTCGTCAGCTCTCCGGTGGTCAGCGCCAGCGGGTCGCCATGGGTAGAGCGATCGTGCGGAATCCTGCCGCGTTTCTGATGGACGAACCGCTGTCCAATCTCGACGCCAAGCTCCGGGTTCAGATGCGAGCCGAGATCGCCGCCCTTCAGCGCAGCCTCGGCACCACCACTCTCTATGTCACCCACGACCAGACCGAGGCAATGACCATGGGCGATCGCGTCGCCGTGATCAAGGACGGCGTCCTCCAGCAAGTCGACAATCCTCAGAACCTCTACGACATTCCGGTCAACATCTTCGTTGCAGCGTTCATTGGTTCACCGTCGATGAATCTCTACGAGGCCGAGCTAGCGGTGCACGACGACGCTGTTCGAATACAACTGGCCTCGACCTCGTTGAGCGCTCCTCTCTCAGTGCTTGCCGACCGTCCCGGCCTACGCAGCTACGACGGCAGGAAGGTCACGGTGGGAATGCGGCCCGAGGACCTCGACGACGCCGCGCTCAAGCCCGGCCATCCGGCCGATCAGCGATTCCAGACCACCGTCGATCTGGTGGAGGCCCTCGGGTCCGAACTACTCGTTCATCTGAGCGTCGATGCCGTTGCCATCGATGCCGGCGACCCCGATGCCGTGCAGGATGTGTCATCCGGAGGCAGCGGAGCGCCTTGTGTCGGCCGGTTCAGCCCTCGCTCGTCGGTTCGAATGGGTCAGCCGGTGGAGGTGGCCGCCGACACCCAGCGTTTCCACTACTTCGATCCCGATACCGGGCAGGCCATCCTCGGCTGAGGGGCTGTCTCGGACGGTCCTACTTGTGGGAACGCCCTACTTGTCGGAGCCCAGCGCAAAGCCGGACATGAACGGTTTTTGGAGCGCGATGAAGACAATGGCGGGTGGAACCGACACGATCAGGGCCGCGAGCATCAACGGCCCGAACGTCAGGCCGGTGTCGAGCGTCTGTAGTCCCTGGAGCCCCACCTGAACGACCTGCTTGTCCTGGTCGGAGACGATGAGGACGGGCCACAGGTACATGTTCCAGACGAAGACGAACTGGATCACGGCGAGGGCACCGATCACGTTCCACGACAACGGGATGAGGATCTTGAACAGGAATTGAAGAGGCGAAGCTCCATCGATCTGAGATGCCTCCGACAGGTCGCGCGGCAGGTTGGCGAAGTGCTGTCGGAACAGGAACGCTCCGGTGGCCGATGCTGCGAAGGGGACCACCAGGCCGGCCATCGAGTCTTTCCAGCCGAAGTCGGAGACGATCCGGAACAAGGCGAGGATCATCACCTCGGTGGGCATCATCAGGGTGATCAACACGAAGAAGAAGACCAGCCATTTGCCACGGAACTTGAAGTAGACGAACGCCAGGCCGGCCAGCAGAGAGAGCACGGTCTTGGCCCCGGTGATCAGGGCGGCCTGCACCAACGAGTTCCACATCAGGCGGCCGAGGTTCCTGTCGTTCCACACCTGATCGAAATGTTTGCTCAGACCAGAACCCGGTGTGAGCTTGAAGCTGAACACTTCGGCGTTGGTCTGGGTGGCCACCAACGCCGCGTAGGCCAAGGGAAACAGGATGATGGCCATCGAGAACCAGATGGCCACATGTGTCGGCCACCGTCGGCCCTTGATCAGGCCGGGCTTGCCGACGTGGAGAGACAGCCCACCGGCTTCACGC
>JAJCXW010000060.1 GCA_029263235.1 Acidimicrobiales bacterium | reverse complement strand
TGAGCACAAGAGCAGATATCAATTGGCGATCCTCGTGTCTTGCGTTGCCGCGATCATGCCACAGCGTCTCCCGGCATTCAGCGTGCTTCCACGCTGATCTTCAGGCGGGCTAGGTTTCGCCTCCAGATCGATCTGAGAACTGGACGCGCCAGGAACGCACCGAACGGGCCGCCAAACCACCAAGGAAACCTCAGGTCTTCCTCCCACCGAAACTCCGTTCGGTCCGCTGAGATTTCCAGCAGTGTGAATTCCCCGCGACCCTCAACCAGGCCGACATGACGGACCCCCATCCGTCGCTCTTTCTCCCACTCAGTGATCTCCATTACATCGGTCAAGGAGATCGGCCCTACCTTGGTGTCGCATTCGAAGCGGGTACCGGGGCCTTCGGTTTGATCCGAGAGGAACCGAATCTCGGTCGCGTCATGCATCCATGTCACGTGAGAGCCAATGTCACGGACCTGGGCCCACACCGCGGCACGACTCCTCTCTATGTTGATGCTGACGGAGATCGCCTTGTTGGAGCTGAACTGCACCTCAAACAAGGTACTGCTAGGTTTTGGCGCACAGCGGAGGAGGACCAGTCCAATGGCGGTCTCAGAGCGGTTCTGGCGGAACAAGAAGACTGGAATGGCGACCCTTGTCGCCGGTGCATTGCTGTTCACAGCATGCGGCCAGTCCGATCAGGGAAGTGATCTAGCGGTGCTGTCGGATTTCGACGACAATCCCGAGTCGTTGCAATTCGACGCGTTCGCTGTCTCAAGAGCAGCGAGCTTCACCGCGAGTGATGCCGCCACCGCACGAGTCTCGCCGGATGGCGTCCAACTCGACGTTCACGCCCTCTATCTTGAGCCGGTTCGTTTCGAGAATTGGACCGCTCCTGGGCAATGCTCGTTCAACAGCCTTGTCGAGTTGGAGATCGACGGTGGCCGGTTCGTGTTCGAGTCACCACCGTTGGAGGGGCCGACGTCCGACGACGACCGCACCAACAACGGGATCCTCGCCGTAACCGTGCCATGGGACAGCGAAGACGACACCGACTCTGATTCGTTGCTGGTCGTGGTTGTCGTGTTCGATCACGACACTGCGGCAACCATTGCGACCATGACGGAAGCAGAGCCGTCCGATGAGTCGGTCGAAGAGGACGCCGTCGAAGACGAGGAGGCCGAGGTAGAGAAGGCCGACGACGACACAGACGCTTCCGACGATCCGACCGATGACGATTCCGACGACAAGCAAGACGGCGAGGAGATCGACTCGGACGAGGCTGCTGACGTTTCCGAGGAGCCGTCCGAGGAGGAACTCGACACGCCGACAAGGTCGACTTCCGATACCCAGCCCGTGGATGGCTGGACGCCACTGGCCCTCCTGGTGTCCGCTGAGGACGACCCCGCCTCAGTGGATGTCGAGCTCCGCTTCTCCCGCCAGGACGGCAGCCAAGAGTCGACCGTGATCTCCGTGCCGACCGACCTTGCCCCCGGCCAGCTCGCCAATCTCACTAGCTCCTGGCGATTCGATGAATCGCTCGTCGACGAGAGCTGCGCCCCACCGGAGACGACCCCCGAGGAGGCAACCAACGACACGGTTCCTCCGGTCAAGGATCTATTGGGCGAGGAGATCGGCGACCAACCTGATCTTCCTGGCCCGGGCGATCAACCAGACGATCCTGAAGGGGCCACGGCCGAGGCAATGAAGGCGATCCGGACCGTCTACGACATCTACAACCTCTACGACCCGGCGAAGCATGCCTTGTTGGATGATCCGGAACTCGCCGCCCAGATCTTCGAAGAGACCCAGGCGATTCAACTCGTGGAGCCCTATATCGGGGAGCTTGATCCGATCTTCGATTCGATGGTCTTCACCAGTTCGACCACCGGCGAAGTCCTCTACCGGGTCGGACCCAGCTATCAGTGGGAGATCGGCCGGGTGATGATCGTCGACGGCACGTGGCGCGTCGCGTTGGGAACCCTGTGTCGAGACCTGAGCGACGCGCTGTACATATGCCCCAACGTCGAACTCGATCCCCGACCCGGCCCGCTGGGGTGATCCCGAGCCGGACGATCCCTCTTCTCGTCGTGGGGGCGTTGTTCATCAGCGCATGCGGGCAAGACCGCTCGCCCTCCGTGACCGCCGACTTCACGTTCGTGGATCCGGAGTCGACGCTCCCTGCCGCATTCACGGATCTCGGGGTCGACATCGATCTCGATCTCGTCTACGCCGGGTTCTGTCTGGCATGGAGCTTCGAAGTCGGACGCGACTTCGGGTCGATCAACGACGCCATCACCAGCTTTCTGTGGGACCGGTCCGGCGAAGGTCGGGTGTTCACAGACGAGCAGCTCAACGCCGCCGTGCGTGCCGGTTGCGACGCTGGATCACCGACCGAGGGAATCGTGACCGCACTGCAGTCGCTCGCTCTGGAGTCCCCCGAGCTCGCCACGAAGATCGACGATGCCTGCGTTCGATACGCCAACAGCGTCGGTGGGCGGGCCGGAGCACAGGACTTCGACCAGCACGTCTCGTCGCTGCTACGCATGAACCACGCCGAACTCACCGACCTGGTGGTCGAAATCTGTGGGACGGAACCCTTCGATGCCTACGAAGATCCACCCGCTGTGTTACCAAGGCCTGACCTGACCCCAGGGGCGGTTGATGACGCGTTCGATGTCGAGGCGGCGTGCGCCAGCCCGGTTGAGCCGCCACCGATTCCCCCTGATATAGAAGCCGCCATCATCGAGGCCTACGGCGTTGAGCCGTCGGTCTTCGAGGTGCAGCGATTGATCCCATTCGAACTCGGTGGCACCACGACCACCGACAACCTGTTCCCCATCCCGCTCGAAGCCCATCCCGGCGCCAACGACAAGCCGCTCGTCGACGATCTCGTTGTCGAACTGGTCTGCGAAGCGGCAGTGACTCTCAACACCGCGCGCAACAGCTTGGTCAGGAATTGGCCGATCGCCTACGCGAACAACAGATGATGAAGGCCGGCCCGGGCCACACGGCTAGATCTCGGCGATGATTTCGGCTCGGCGCTGGTCGGCCTCCTGATCGCTGATCGTTCCGTCCTTGCGCAGTTCTTCAACTCGTTCGAGTCGAAGCTCGATGGTTGCCGGGGGCTGCGGCGGAGGCGGCTCGTCCGTACGCGACTCAGGCTCCTCCTCGTCTTTGAGGACCATCCCGAGCATCACAGCGTCGTCGGAGAAGAGTGCTGCCGCCGAAGCGTCACGCTCGGACATGCCACGACGCACGCCCATGTCTCGCACGGCCACGAATTTCCAAACGGAAACTCCTATCCCGACGATGAGAAACACCACAAGGATCCCCATGAAACCTCCAAATCCAGGTGACGAGTTGACCTCACCGGGAAACAAACCCGGCCCGTTCACCACCATCAGCAAGCCACCGTTGAGCTTCCGCACGGGCCGACATTAGCCGCCCCCGGCATCGCCGTCACCGTTGGAGGACCGCCGTCAAGATTGGTCTAGCTGATCACGATGCGAGATGCCCGGCGAGAGCTCCGAGCAGGTCGGGAGCACCCGGCAGCACCTTCGCGATCTTGTCTCCACGGCCACTGAGAGAGTCGACGACCGTGCAGCGGTCGCCACTCCATTCGGCGTCGATCTGCTCACACTCCCTGGTCGTGATGAGTCCATCGTCGTGAACAGCAGCAACGGCGCCCGGCACCGGTCCGGTGAAACCGATCACCGTCTCGAACGGCGTAGCCATCATGCGCGACGGAACCATCGCCATGAACAGCCCGTAGAGGGCCGCCAATCGCTGCTCCTCCGCCGTGCTCGTTGAGGTGATCTCGAGCGGCAGGTTCACGTCGCGCTCGTGTAGCCAAGCGTCCCAGAACCCGTGGACCACCGAGATGGTCCAATGAGCCGGACCATACGGAGTGAACAACGTTCCGGTGTCGCCTTCGGCGATTCGCTCAGCGACACCCTCGCGAAGTGCAGACGCCGCGATGCCGTAACGCTCGATCGTGTGGGCGGTCGGATCATCCACCGACCCGGCAAGCCACACGTCGGGAGTCGTGTTGGGATCGAACTCAACCCGTTCGTGGGGCACGGACGCGTTGCGAACCTGCGCAGCGATCACCTCGATCACATCGGCTACATGACGGGCTGTCTCGTGCACGGTCCACTCACGGTTCCGCGATGTCGCCTGCCACTGCCCTACCGAGAACGACTCCCACGTGGCAATGAAACGGTTGTGCTGGGCGGCAAGTGTGTGGAGCAGTTCCTCGCCGGTCAGGCTCGCTCCCCGATCGATCGACAGAGACCAATTCGCCGCTGGGACAGTCATGTCGCAAGACTAGCCAGCACCTGGGATTGGGCTGCGCTACCGGACCGGATGCATATCAGGCGAAGCGTTGATGGGAGGCAATGATGTCGTCAACGACCAGGACTAGCTCACCCGGTTCTAGGTGGCCTTCGATCGGCTCGAGGTCTATCGGCATCACGCCCTCGATTAGCGCCCCGACCCTCGCCTCGATGACCGGTGGGGACGGCAGGTCGAACAAGAAGTCACCCTCGGAACCGGAAACGGCCTCGACGGTCACCAGTTCGGCGTCAACGGGCCGGTAGGTGAACCAGATTGTGACACCCGAGAGGTCCGCCCTGCCGGTTACTCCGACGAGCCTTCCAATGAGCGTCCTGTCTTCATTCGAGGCCGAGAGCCGATCAGGAGCGTCACCTCGCTCTGACATCAAGTGAAGCACCCCCCGTTTGACGGCGTGTCTTCGACGGCTGCGCCGAGCAACAGCGAATGTGTTGTCGGACCGTACACGCCATCCACGGTCACGCCGGCGTACTCCTGGAAGCGCCGAACCATGAACTCGGTCACGTCGTCGAAGACACTAGGGACGGCAGAGGGAAATGCCTGGTCGGGTCGCATTGCATCGACCTCATCGGAGCGGTGAAAGCAGAAGGCCTCCAAGCCCTGCTGGACCAGCGATACCGAGTCACCCTCGTCGCCCCTTCGCAGCGGCAACTCAGACGTTGCGACTCTGGTGAGTGCGATCGCCGCGTCATCACGGAAGTAGTACGTCTCGAGTCGTTCGACTCGGTAGTCGAACCCGAGGACTGCCTCGCTAGCTTCGAACTTGTCACTCCCGCACGTGGCGACGGGCACCCCGATCGACGGGTCAGGATGAATCACGCACACCTCCACGGAGGTCCCGGTGGCGTCGGTGAAACGCACGTCGAGTCTCCCCCGGACCACCTGTGCCGCTCCCTTGGTGTCGACGGGCGAAGGACCGACATAGGTCGCCCGTTCGCTGATCGGAGTGGATTCTCCATCGCCGCAGGTCGATTCCCACCCGCACCATCGTTCACCTTTCAGCCGAAAGTCGATCCCACTGATGCCAGGAAATTGGTACACCGTGGCCTCGATTTGCCGCCCGACCACGCCAGCAAGGTTGGTTGTCGAGAAGTTGTTTACGCTGACGAAGGCGTCGGTGAGATCGATGATCGCCACGCCATCGTGAACCTCGATGGAGAGATCCAGCCCTGCGGTGTACGCCGAGAAGGCCGACCCCAGCCCCGCCGACGCCTCCTCATGTGTCACGCCAAGGAGAAGCTGCGAGAGGGCTGCGGCGAGCGGGGCTCCGTCGTCTGGAACAATCCTCTCAACGAGGCGGAGGTCGGAAAGCGGCATCAGGCCAGGCCCGCAAAAGAGGGCCACACGCACGGTCATGTCCAGGCCGATGCGGGGCCCGAACGGCCGCTCCAGAGTACCGCACTCCGCAGAGACGGACGTGGTCGTCGGCGACGCAGCGGTGACTGTCGTGGCAGTGGACTCGCTCCCCACGACCGCTGAGACGGTCGAGGTGGATACCGAGGCGGTAGTCGTCGTGGATATTGCGGCCGGGCTCCCAGAATCGGAACATCCAGCCACAACGAGCACTCCAAGGACCGCCAAGATCCGCCACATCACGGGACAAGCGTAGACCCGACTCCGCCGGCTATCCAGTCAGCCAAGGAAGGCCCCAGATCGAGCGCTGCCACCCGGTGTCATGTCGTGTCGTGTCACGCTCGGACCGGTTGCGGCCCGATCTCACGAGGAGTAAGTTTGTGCTGCAGAGTAATCTTCATTGGAAAGCAGATCGATGACGAACCCACCCGAACTGAGAGAACTCGAACGAGAGTCATACGGCGAGAGCTACTCCGACGGCGTGATCGACATGTTCGTGGGCATCTCAACGGCCTTGCTCGGTGCCATGTGGCTGACGTGGCCGGACTATCTGCCTGGGGCCGCGGCTCTCGTTGCTGTGTCGATCTCGCCGATGACGGCAAGGCGGAGACGGTTTGTGGAGGCCCGGACCGGTTATGTGAAGTTCACAGAGCGACGCCGGCGCCGGGAACGAATGGTGTACACGACAGCAGGATTCCTCTTTGCCGGGTTCATGCTTGTGGCCCGCCCCCTCGGATCTATCCAATCAGACCACCTCAACTGGGCCGTGGGCCCCGATTCCCTCATCGCGTGGCTGCTGGCGCTCATTGCAGTCGCGATTGGGATCATCGTCGTAGCGAAGCGGACGTTCGCGTACGCCGCAGTTCTACTCGCCACCGGAGCGATAGTCGCGATAGTCGAAGCACGATTCGGCTGGCCGCTCCTCGTTTCCGGAGTCGTGATCTTCCTGACCGGATTGGTGATGACGAGACGATTCCTCAGCCGCCACCCACGAACTGAGGCCTTGTGATCCGGCCCAACACCGACCCGGCACCTCCTCAGATCGAAATAGATCGTCTCATCCACGAACCGGCCCGACTGATCATCATGGCCAACCTCTACGTCGTCGACGAAGCCGACTTCGTGTATCTCACCCAGAGGACCGGGCTCACCCACGGCAACATCAGCACACACCTGGCCCGCCTACAGGCAAGTGAATACGTATCCGTCGAGAAGATGTTTCTCGCCATCCGGCCTCGAACCGTGTACCGAATCACAGATGAGGGCCGATCGGCACTCCTGCAATACCGACAGCAGGTCGGAGACCTACTCGCCCACATCGACACTCATTCACCCGACATGTTCGGCTAGATGCCCGGGAAATGTTGGCCGAGCCTGGCGGCCAAATGAATGTTGTCGGCATCGGATCGAGACGATCGCCTGCCCACAACGGGATCGCTCGATACCAGTGGTAGACCGCGCGGAGCGCGTCGTGGTTGTCCAGCGCCCGACGGTACGGCGCACTCACCTCCGCCGACGCACCCTACGCCTCGATCTTCGACCTCGATCTCACGCATGCGACCCTGCCCGCCAGCCAGCCGAACCCGGTGCTGGGGTCAGCTCAGGCGTTGAACGAGCACGGCAGCGAGCATCAGACACGCCGCAATACCAATCGACCCTGCCACCAGCAGCGGCAACGGGTCCAAGACCCCGGCACAGCTAGCGCTGTCGGTTCGAAATAGATGTAACACGGGGCCACAGATGGTGTTCCCGCCTCGTGTCTCGCGTGGGATCAAACCGACGACACCCGCCACGACCGACATCAGTAGTCCTGATGCCGCGAGTCGGCCTGAGGTCGTCGAGTACCACGATTCGGCATTCCGCCGTGCCAACGCCACAAAGAGCATCCCCCCGAACACAGCCAACGCAACAGCGACGATTGCAGCCGGGCGGAGCCGAGACATCTCACCAAGGCCCTCGTGGTCGGCGAGGATGCTCATGACGAAACCGTAGCCGTCGGATTCGAACGGTTCAGTTCGCTTGATTTGCCGGAGTGGTCTCAGCTACGAGACGAGTCAGGTTCGCTGACGGCGATGAGCGCTGCATTGACGATGTTCCCGGCGGAGATCCCGGTGGCCTCGTGGAGTTCGGCGATGGTCCCGGACTCGCCGAAACGATCGACGCCGAGGGCGTATTGGCGGGTGCCGAGGGCCGATCCGATCCAGGCGAGGCTGTGGCTTGCGGCGTCATGGACACTCACTATCGGCCGGTGTCGCTCGTCGGCTGGGACGAGCCGGTGGAGCTGGCTCGGTGCCCGCACCACTGCTCCTGTTGTTGTTCTCGTGGAGTAGGCAGCTCGCCAGGCTTGGTAGGCACGGTCGGGGCTGGTGAGATGGACGACGACGGCAGTGACACCTTCGTCGTCGAGTTCTTCGGCGGCGGCGAGCGCTTCCGGTGCCATGGCGCCGGTGGTGACAATGGTGACGGCAGGGCGCTCGTCGGGGGGCGCGTCCTTGAGCCGGTAGCCGCCGTCGAGGACGTGGCGACGCAGCGTGTCCTCGCCGTAGCGCTGGAGAGCGGCACCGAACGGCGCTTGGTCGATGGGCCGGGTGGACAGGCGGAGGTAGGTGCTGGTGCCGTCTGGCTGCGAGATCTGGTCGATGGCGTCGCAAAGGAGCCAGTCGACTTCGGTGGCGTAGGCGGGTTCGGCGTAGTGAAGGTTGGGAAGTTCGGCGCCGACCGACGCGGTGATCGTGGACTGGTGTGCGCCACCTTCCGGGGCGAGGGTCACGCCTGACGGAGTGCCGGTGACAATGAAGCGGGAGTCGTTGTAGATGCCGTAGATGAGTGCATCGAGCCCGCGGAGGACGAAGGGGTCGTAGACGGTGCCGATAGGGAAGAGTTGCTGGCCGTGGTGGTCGTGGCTGAGTCCGAGCTGGCCGAGCAGCATGAACAGGTTCATCTCGCTGATACCGAGTTCGATGTGTCGCCCGTTCGGGCCAGGGGCCCACTTGAGTAGTTGGTTGGCACCGCCGTGGTCGTCGCGCTGAACGTGGGAGTAGACCCCGGTCTTGTTGATCCAACCTCCAAGGTTGGTGGAGATCGACACGTCTGGTGCCGCGGTGACGATGCGGTTTCCGACGCCGGCTACGTCGGCCAGGCTCACCAGGACGCGGCCGAAGGCTTCTTGAGTTGAGCCCGAGCCGTGGTTGACGGGCGGTCGGGCTGACGCGGGAACGGCGGGGCTCGGACGCGCTGTGAGCACAGGGTTGTTGATGTCGCTGCCGACCGAGTCGCACAGTCGCCCGGCCGGACTGTCGGGGTCGAAGCGGTCCCACTCGTTGGCCTCGCTGAAGCCGAGCTGGTGGCGGAATGTGTTGAGCTGATCGGGCGTGAGCAAGGCCCCATGGTTGAACGGGTCACCGGCGATGGGTAGTCCCCAGCCCTTGATGGTGTAGGCGAATACGACGGAGGGCTGGTCGACGATCGTGTCGCATTCAGCGAAGGTGTCGAGGAGAAGTCCGAGGTCGTGGCCTCCGAGATCGGTCACCAGGGACTTCAGCTCGCCGTCAGTGAGCGAATCGGTGAGACGGTGCACAGCTGGGTCGGCGCCGTCGAGGAAGCTGGCTCTGATCGCGGGCCCGTCGAGCGCAAACAGGGCTTGGTATGCCTCGTTTGTCATGGCGTCGATGCGTGCTCTGAGGGCGTCGCCGCCGGGCTCGGCGAACGCGGCGTCGAGCCGTGACCCATATTTCGCGTCGGCGACGTGCCAGCCCGCGTCGGCGAAGAAGCGCTTGAGGCGGTCTGCGGCGATGTCGGGAATCACTCGGTCGAGGCTCTGGCGGTTGAGGTCGACCACCATGGTGAAGTTCCCGAGTCCTTGGGTGACTGGATCCGCGATCGCCTCCCAGATGTTGCCCTCATCGAGTTCTGCGTCGCCGACCAGGGCGATGAAGCGCGCCGGCGGCTGGTCGCCGAAGTGGGAGTCGACGTAGCGTCGGGTGAGTGCTGAGAAGAGAGGTGCGACCGCTCCGAGGCCGACGGAGCCGGTGGAGAAGTCGGCAACGTCGGGATCCTTGGTGCGCGAAGGGTAGGCCTGGAGTCCACCTTGTTGGCGCAGGGTGGTGAGGTAAGAACGGTCGAGTTCGCCGGTGAGGTACTTGATGGCGTGGTACACCGGCGATGCGTGCGGCTTGACCGCGACCTTGTCGGCCCCGCCGATGTGGCCGAACCACAAGGCGGTCATGACGGAGACCATCGACGCGCACGAGGCCTGATGGCCTCCGACCTTCACGTCGGTGTCGCCTCGCCGGTTGGCCGCGTCGATCATGCGGGTGGCGAGCCATAGCACCCGCTGCTCGACCTCGCGGAGCACCGACAGATCAGGGGATTCAGTCATGACTCTTTCGCCTCGAGGAAGCCAACGAGCGCTTGCTGTGCATGATCCAGATGACCAAGGAGCAGCGCGGACGCTGCTTCAGTGTCGCCGCGTCTACAGGCCTCCAACAAGGCGGCGTGCTCAGCATCAGAGTCCGTGCCGCCGCCCAAGTACTCGGTGTAGAGCACGACGTAGGGAGCGACGGCGACATGCAGAATCTCGGCCATGGACAGGCCTCGCTCCCAGCCCGAGGAACGATAGAGCGCCCGATGAAACGCCCAATTCGCCTCGGTCAACGAGAGGCCATCGGCCTCGAGCGCGAGTTCGGCCTCGGCGAAATCCACGATAGAGAGCCGGGGAAGCGCCCGCTCGAGCATCTGCGGTTCGATCCCCCGCCGGAGGGCGTAGTTCTCTTCGGCCTCAGCCGCTGACAGCTCCGGCAGGACGACACCCCGATTGGACTCGAATCGCAAAAGCCCGAGACCCGCAAGGCGTTGCAGCGCTTCACGCACGGGAATCTTACTGACGCCCAACTGGCCGGCGAGGTCATCCTGGCGCAGCCAGGAACCAGGTTCGACCTCCCCTCGCAACAGCCCGCCCATCACCGATTCCTGCACCCGATCAACGGTTGACATGGACAAGATCGTATATGATTATTTGATTACTGCAAGTGCATACGATTGGAGTCACCACATGAGCCTCGACGAGTTCCGCCGCGAACCACTCCTCTTCGGGCCCTCCCCCATCCACCCTCTTCCCCGGCTTAGCCAAGCGCTGGGCGGACAGGTCGAAATCTGGGCCAAGCGCGAAGACTGCAACTCGGGAATCGCCTTCGGCGGCAACAAGGTCCGCAAACTCGAATACCTCGCCGCCGAGGCCCTCGACACCGGTTGCGACACGCTCGTCTCCATCGGCGGGATCCAGTCCAACCACACCCGCCAGGTCACCGGCGTGGCCCGCTACCTCGGACTCGAGGCGGTGACGGTGCAAGAAGGCTGGGTCGACTACAACGACATGAACTACGACAAGGTCGGCAACATCCAACTCACCCGCATCATGGGCGGCGACATACGCATCGATCCCGCTGGATTCGACATCGGCATCCGCGACAGCTGGAAACAAGCCCTTGACTCAGTGACCGCTGCCGGCGGCAAGCCGTATCCCATCCCAGCAGGTGCATCAGACCACCCCCTCGGCGGACTCGGCTTCGCCAACTGGGCGGTCGAAGTCGAGAACCAAGAAGCTCAACTCGACATCTTCTTCGACAGCATCATCGTCTGCACCGTCACTGGATCAAGTCATGCCGGCATGATCGCTGGATTCGCTCTCTCGGACCGCCCAGGCCGAAGAATCATCGGTATCGACGCCTCTGCAACCCTCGAACAGACCGTTGAGCAAGTCACACGGATTGCCACAAAC
>JAJCXW010000059.1 GCA_029263235.1 Acidimicrobiales bacterium | reverse complement strand
GACCTCGAAGGTCGACCGGCCGTCATGGTTGCTGGCGGCAGACATCGACGCGGGAGACTCCGGCGCGGCCCTGATCAACAGCGACGGCGTGGCCGTCGGGATCACCTTCGCCGCGACACGCCGTGACGTGGGCGTGGGTTACGCCGTTAGGGCAACCCAACTGGCCGAGATCATCGAGACCGACCTCAGCGAAGAGGTTGAGGTGGCAGACTGCCGTTGAGGATCAGACCTCGATGAAGATGCACTCACCCGGGCATTCTTCGGCGGCTTCGATGCTTGCTTCCTCTTGCCCGTCGGGCACAGGACCAAGACCTTCGGGGCCGGCCGGGTCGGAAAGCACCTTGTCGCCGTCCTTCACATAGGCCAACCCGTCGTCGAGAAGGGTGAAGATGTCGGGAGCGATCTCTTCACAGAGTCCGTCTCCGGTGCACAAGTCCTGATCGATCCAGACCTTCATGGTGTCACGCGACCTCACGTAGTAGTTGTTTGCTTGTTGGTACTTGGAGAACCCAATTCAGAGGCCCTCTCACTCGATCGGCAGTGTAATCACCCACTTGAGCTGTCCGACCCACCCCATGAGGGAATTGAGGAGGGCCAATAGGTCGTTCGACGAGATCGAAAGGGCAACAGGGGGCCTGTCCGACTCGACTACATTCCGCCGGTCTAATGTGGCGACAATGACGCAGGGAGGATGAGATGGCCGACGATCAGACCGAAGCCGAGATCAACCGCCTTCGCATGCAGGCAGCCGAACTCGAAGACGAGGTGTCCTTGCTCCGCCGGCGCCTTCAAGATTCACCGAAGCGGGTCCGTACTCTCGAAGAGCGTCTTCTCGAATCGAGAAGTCAGCTGTCTCAGGCCGTCTCGCAGAACGAGAAGCTCACCTACACCTTGCGTGAGGCACGCGAGCACATCTCGTCCTTGCGCGACGAAGTCGACAAACTCACTCAGCCGCCCTCCGGATACGGCACGGTCATCGAGGCCAACGACGATGGCACTGTCGACGTTCACGCCGGCGGTCGCAAGATGAGGGTTGCGGTCCAACCCGACCTCGCGGGCAGTCTTCGCCGAGGCCAGGAAGTCGTGCTCAACGAATCGTTCAACGTGGTGCTGGCCCGACAGCCCGACCGCACCGGCGAGGTCGCCCGCTTCAAGGAGATCCACGCCGACGGGACACGCGCCCTGGTGATCGGCCGAGCCGATGAGGAACGGATCGTCGACCTCGCCGAGCACCTGCGCGACGAACCCTTCAGAAGCGGCGACCCCATCCTGATTGACCCTCGCTCGGGTATGGCGATCGAACGCCTCCCACGCCAAGAGGTCGGACATCTGATTCTCGAAGAGGTGCCCGATGTGTCGTACGCCGATGTCGGCGGACTCGACCAACAGATCGAACAGATCACCGACGCGGTGGAGCTTCCGTTTCTTCATCAGGCCCTGTTCACCGACTACGACCTACCGGCACCCAAGGGTATCCTTCTCTACGGTCCACCCGGCTGCGGCAAGACTCTCATCGCCAAGGCTGTCGCCAACAGCCTCGCCGGCAAGGTCGCCGAAGTGTCGGGCGACCACGATGCCCGGAGCTACTTCCTCAACATCAAGGGACCCGAACTCCTCAACAAGTACGTCGGCGAGACCGAACGCCAGATCCGTCTCGTGTTCCAGCGGGCCCGCGAGAAGAGCGAAGAGGGTTGGCCGGTAATCGTGTTCTTCGATGAGATGGAGTCGTTGTTCCGCACGAGAGGTAGTGGCATCAGCTCCGACATGGAGTCGACGATCGTGCCGCAACTCCTTGCCGAAATAGATGGTGTGGAGACTCTCCGAAACGTGATCGTCATCGGTGCCTCAAACCGCGAGGATCTGATCGACCCGGCGATCCTGCGCCCCGGCCGTCTCGACGTGAAGATCAAGATCGAGCGGCCCGACGCGGAAGCAGCGGCCTCGATCTTCGCCAACTACCTCACCACCGAGCTACCGATCGACCAGTCCGAGGTCGACGGAGTCGGCGGGGGCGACCCGGCCAAGGCCGTACAGGCGATGATCGATGAGACGGTTCGCTATATGTACACCGCCCACGACTCCAACCGATTCCTCGAGGTCACCTATCAGAACGGCGACAAGGAAGTCATGTTCTTCAAGGACTTCGCCTCGGGCGCCATGGTCGAGAACATCGTCAGGCGGGCCAAGAAGTTGGCGATCAAACGGGAGATCGCCGCAGCGGCCCGCGGCATCCGGACCTCCGACCTACTCACGTCGGTTCGCCAGGAATTCAAGGAACACGAGGATCTTCCCAACACGACGAATCCGGACGATTGGGCGAAGATCTCCGGGAAGAAGGGCGAACGCATCGTCTACGTTCGGACCCTCATCTCGAACGAGGACTCGCCCACCGGAGGTCGATCAATCGATTCGGTCGCCACCGGGCAGTACCTCTGATCGACCCTCCAGCCTCACCCGGCGGAGCCCCGGCCTGTGACGAACGACCAGAAATTCGCACTGGACTCTCGACAACTCGGCTCAGGTGTGTATTGTGGCGCCGACCCAAAATTGGGACCTGGAGGAAACAACAAATGAACAAGCGATTCATCTGGCGTGCCATCGCCGTAGCGTTGAGCTTTACGCTCCTCGCGTCGGCGTGTGGCGACGACAGCGAAACAGAAGCAACTCCGACCACCACCGAGGCGGCCGGCGAAGACACAACAACCACTGAAGCTGCACCTGCAACCACAACCGAGCCCGGCGACACTGTCGTCCCCGTGCAAGATGGTGGAACTCTGCAGGCTGTGCTCGACCGTGGCACACTCAACTGTGGCGTTTCCGGCGCCGCTGTGGCCTTCTCGGAGACCCAGCCTGACGGATCCACTACCGGCTTCGACGCCGACTACTGTCGTGCTGTTGCCGCTGCCGTGCTCGGTGACTCAACGGCTGTTGCATTCGTCGCCCTCACCGCTGCCGAGCGTTTCACCGCCGTGCAGACCGGTGACGTCGATGTTCTGATTCGCAACACCACTGCGACTCAGAGCCGCGACACCGACGTGGGCATGGACTTCGCTCCGACCACCTACTACGACGGCCAGCAGGTCATGGCACGCGAGAGCGACGGGTTTACCGGCGCCTCAGGGGTCGCTGATCTCGACGGCGCCGTAGTTTGCACCAACGCCGGTACCACCACCGAGAAGAACATCTCCGATGCTGCCGATGCCGCTGGTATCGACATCACGCTGACGACCTTCGAGGACTACGACATCGTCATGGACAACTTCATCTCTGGCGCCTGCGACGCAGTCACCACTGATGGTTCCGGTCTGGTTGGTCGCAAGGCCAAGCAGGAGCCTGCAGGCGAAACCTGGTGGATCTTCCCGCCGTCGCCTCTCTCCAAGGAGCCGCTCGGCCCGGTCACCGGTCAGAACGACTCCGTGTGGTTGGACATTGTCACGTGGACCGTGAACGCCACGATCATTGCTGACGAGAAGGGTGTCACCTCGGCCAACGCAGCCGACATGGCCGCCAATCCGCCCGACGCCGAAGTCGGCCGTCTGCTCGGTGGCGAAGGCGAAATTCAGTCGGCCATGGGCCTCCCGCCCGATGCCTTCCTGAACGTCATTACCCAGGTCGGCAACTACGACGAGATCTACACCCGTAACCTCGGGCCCGTCGGTCTCACTCGTGAGGGCTCGGCCAATGCTGGTTGGCTCGACGGTGGCTTGATCTACTCGCCGCCGGCTCGCTGATCCAGCCCAGTAGCCCAGTGAGGGTCGGGTCGGCGGCATGACCGCCGGCCCGCTCCTCACCAACTGATGCTGACGAAGGGGCCGAACGTGTTGTTCGGCCCCTTCGTGTATCCACCCACAAATCGCCCACCCGGCTAGAACCCACCAACGGAGCGGCAAGTCGTGACAAATCCAACCACGTTGGCCGACAGGGCCCACGAGAAGCCGCCCTTCTACCGCGACGCCACCATCGTCAAGTGGATCATCCAGGTAGCTGTGCTGGCCCTGGTGCTGTTCTCACTCTTCTTCCTCGCCTCCGAGGCCGGTGACAACCTGCGGGCGTCCAACGTCCCCACCGACTTCAACTTTCTCGACGTCGATCCCGGCATCAAGGTTTCCGAGGGCATCGACACAGACCCCGACACCGGCGGTCGAGCCCTGTGGGTCGGCATGGTCAACACCATCCGAATGTCGATAGCCGGCATCGCCGCGGCAACCGTCCTCGGCGTAATCATCGGCCTTGCTCGCCTGTCGTCCAACTGGACCGTCAACAAGGTCGGCAGCATCTACATCGAGACGATCCGCAACGTTCCGTTGCTGGTACAGATCTACATTTGGGCGGCGGTCCTAGCCTCGCTGTCGTCGGTCAATCTCGACCAGGGACCGATTCACGGGTGGGTCCACCTATCCAATAAGGGACTCTCCTTACCGCGTGTGTTCATATCTGACGGCTTCTACCAGTGGCTTGTGGTGATGATCTTCGGTGCGCTCGTTGCTCGATGGGTCCACAAGCGACAGACCGCGATCCACGACGCAACCGGCCACGACACGTACCCAATTGGCTCCGGCGGGGGTGTACTGGTGGTCTTCGCAGCCATCGGCTGGTTCGTCCACCCCGTTTTCGGATTCGTCGGAGGTTGGCTCGATCAAGTCGCAGAGCTGATCGACGGCACGCCGGAATTCGGTCTTCAGCTCGTGTTGTCCGCCTTGTTCGTCGGCGCCGCGGTCCTCTGGATTCGCTCCTTTCTCAACCAGAGACGCACTCCCGCCGGGCCCGCACAGCTCTCCGACGACGACTGGTTCCGCATGATCTTCGCCGGAATCGGTGCGGGCATCGGCGTGTTCGTCGTCCTGATCATGTGGCCCGGGCTATCGAGCTGGATGATCAACTCATCGAGAGATCTGTTCGAGGTACTCGGGGCCAAGTTCGGCGACGGGCGCGACGGAGCGCCCTTCGATGCCATGCGGCCCAACGTCGTCAAGCCCGGCAACTTCGCCAACTACGGCCCCAACGGACTCAACCTCACCATCGGTTTCGCAGCCGTGTTCTTCGGAGTGGTCCTCTACACCGCAGCGTTCATCGGTGAGATCGTCCGAGGTGGCATTCTCGCCATACCCAAGGGCCAGACAGAGGCTGCCGCTGCTGTCGGGCTTCGCCGGAGCACGCAGCTTCGCATGGTGATCCTTCCCCAGGCGATTCGAATCATCCTTCCGCCGGTGGGCAATCAGTATCTGAACCTAGCCAAGAACACATCTCTGGCCATCGCCGTTGGATACAGCGATCTTGTTCAGGTCGGCCAGACCATCGGCAACCAGACCGGCAAACCCTTGCCGGTGTTCGCCATCTGGATGCTGTTCTACCTAGCCGTGTCGTTGACCATCTCAGTGGTGGTCAACTTCTTCAACGTCCGACTCAAGATCGTGGAGCGCTGACATGAGTGAAGAATCCGGAGTCGCTCTCGAGTCGGCAACCGAAGACGACATCGACGACCAGCCGATGCTCAAGCCGGAAGAGCCCAGCCTGCCACCTGGTGAATGGGTCCAGAAGAACCTCTTCAGCAGCGTCTTCAACAGCGTTCTCACCATCCTGACCATCGTTGTGATGGCCTTCGCGGTTCGTGGGCTTCTCAACTACATCTTCAGCGAAGAACGGGTTTGGTCGGCGCCAGCCACCAACGCCCGGCTGATCCTCACATTCGCGTATCCAGAGTCACAATACGCGCGAGTCTGGGTCACGGTCGGCCTGCTCGCGGTGCTTGCCGGCACCTCGATCGGACTCTGGGCCCAGTGGGCCGGGGTATCGGCCAAGAAACTGTGCTTCTGGTCGATGAATCTCGGTTCGGGCATCTTGTTGGCGATCGTGCTCACCCAACCGGGGGTCCATCGCGACGCTGCAGGCGAAGTCCTGCGAGACGCCGACAGCGCAGTCCTTCGCAAGTCGTTCGCCACCGCGATGTCCGACCGGCTGGTCTGGTGGATCGTCGGCCTGGCGTTCATCGGTGCCGGGCTGTTGGCCTGGAACTGGCTCGGAGAGATGCGACGTCGCACCATACGGGTGCCTTCCAGCGCCCTGATCTTCGGATCGTTGGGCTTGATCATCCTGAGCCTCTGGATCGTCAACTACGGGCACTACGCCTTCTCCGACGGTGAGTTCATCGCCATCAGCGGCCGCACCGTCGCCAGCACCACCAAGCAACCATGGACGGTGATGTGGCTGATCCTGGTGGGCAGCTTCTTCCTCGGCCGCCGTATCAGCCAGAGCCAGCGGGCGGTGTCGGTCAAGGGCTTGATGAACTTGGCTTGGCTGTTGAGCCCGTTCATCATCTATTGGGTAATTCTCCGCGACCCGTCGATCGACTACTCCCACGTCTGGACCACCGATCTGCCGATCTTCTTGGCATTCGCCATCGGCGGCGGAGCCATTCTGTGGCTGCTCTCCTATCCTGGCATCGGCGAAGCCGGCCGCCTCGCGGGCGTCGGCTTGGTAGTTGTAGCGATCTTCCAGTTCGCCGCGGCCTTCACCGGTTGGTACCCAATGCTCCAGAAGGCACGAATCAGTTTCGTGGTCCTGGCCTTGGTGGGGCTCGCCGCATCCAACTTCTCCGGTGAGAGATCTCAGCGAGTCCGGTTCGTTGGCGTATGGGTCGTGCTGATGGCACTTCTCCACTATTTCGCCACCGTGATGAACTCTCCCGCGACTGTCGATGTCGTCTCGGAGAACTTCACCGGCGGACTCACCGTCACCTTGTTCGTGACGGCCCTCACGCTCATGATCTCGTTCCCTCTCGGAGTCGTACTCGCGCTGGGACGAACATCGAGCCTCCCGATCTTCCGGATCATGTCGACCGCATACATCGAGTCGATCCGAGGCGTCCCGCTCATCACCATCTTGTTCTTCTTCTCGAACATTCTTCCGTTGTTCCTGCCAGACGGCATGGACATCGCAGAGTTCGCCGCCATCATTCTCGGATACTCACTCTTCTCCGCCGCATACCTCGCCGAGAACGTGCGTGGTGGCCTTCAGGCCATCCGAAGAGGCCAGTACGAGGCCGCCGACGCCCTGGGGCTCACCTCGCCGCAGCGAACCTCGTTCATCGTTCTGCCTCAGGCATTGAGGATCTCGATTCCGCCATTGGTCGGGCAGGTCATCGGAACGTTCAAGGAGACCTCGCTCATCGCCATCATCGGCGGATTCGACCTTCTCCGGATCGGCAACCAGGTCATCCCGGCCCAGACCCAGTTCCTCGGCATCAAGCGAGAGAACCTTCTGATCGTCGCCGCTATGTACTGGCTGATTACCTTCGCCATCTCGAAGTACAGCATGCGTCTCGAGCGTCGTCTCGGCGTGGGAGAACGATGACCCAGCCGACAGCCCTTCCCAGACCGAACCACACCACCCTCACCCAGGAGATATCCAGATGAGCTTCAGCGACGCCCACAGCCCCATAAGCGATGATCTCGCATCGCGTCGCGACATGATCGTCTGCGACAATGTCAACAAGTGGTACGGAGACTTCCAGGCCCTCAAGGACGTCAGCGCCACCATCAAGGAACAAGAAGTCGTTGTGGTCCTCGGACCATCCGGTTCGGGAAAGTCAACCTGGATTCGCTGTATCAACCGACTCGAGGTCCATCAAAAGGGCATGATCGCCGTCGACGGTGTCGAACTCTCAAACGACCTGCGCAACATCGAGAAGATTCGTTCAGAAGTCGGAATGGTGTTCCAGCAGTTCAATCTGTTCCCGCATCTCACGGTCATCGACAACATAACGCTCGCGCCTCGTTGGGTCCGCAAGCTCCCGAAGTCGGATGCCGATGCGAGGGCCCGAGCCCTACTCGACCGGGTGGGCATTCCCGAGCAGGCCGACAAATACCCCGGTCAGCTTTCTGGAGGCCAGCAGCAGCGTGTGGCCATAGCGCGAGCGCTGGCCATGGAGCCCAACGTGATGCTCTTCGACGAGCCCACATCGGCGCTGGATCCCGAAATGATCAAGGAAGTGCTCGACGTCATGAAGGGTCTGGCCGAGTCGGGCATGACCATGATGGTGGTGACCCACGAGATGGGCTTCGCGCGTGAGGTCGCCGATCGCATCATCTTCATGGAAGAAGGCGAGATCGTCGAAGTCGGTACTCCCGAGCACTTCTTCACCGATCCCACCGAGGATCGCACCAAGCTCTTCCTGTCGCAGATCCTCTGATCTCGACGCCACTCGAAGGCAGGGCCGATCACTCGGCCCGACCTCGGGCTATGGTCGGCGCCGATGGCTATCCCCAAGACTCTCGGAATCGAGACCGAATACGGAATCTCCCACCGTGGCGTTGACGAACCCAATCCGATATCTGCGTCATCGGTCCTGATCAGCGCATACCTGTCGTTCTCCGGACAACAGGTCGGGACCGGGTCATCCACGGTCAACTGGGACTTCATCGACGAGTCGCCCGGAATGGACGTACGCGGCTACGCCCCGACAGGAGCGATGGCTCCCGAGATCGAGACTCACTTGGTCAACGCGGTGCTCACCAACGGTGCCCGCTACTACGTCGATCACGCCCATCCCGAGCTCTCAACGCCGGAGTGCGCTGATGCGTTGAGTGTGGTCCGATTCGACCGGGCCGCAGAGTTGATTGCCCAGAAATCGATGGAGGCCACTCGCGAGTTTCTTCCGCCGGGTGAGGAGATCGTTCTCTACAAGAACAACTCCGACGGTAAGGGCAACAGCTATGGGTGCCACGAAAACTACTTGGTCGACCGGGCCACACCCTTCGGCCAGATCGTCACGCACTGCACTGCTCATTTCGTGACCCGCCAGATCTTCACTGGTGCCGGAAAGGTCGGATCGGAAGTGGCCGGGGCCTCAGCAGACGATGTGTCGTTTCAGATCACACAACGCGCCGACTTCTTCGAAGAGGAAGTGGGTCTGGAAACCACCCTCAAGCGCCCAATCATCAACACGCGCGACGAACCCCACGCCGACGCCCGAAAGTACCGCCGACTTCACGTGATCGTCGGCGACGCCAATCCCTCCCAGGTAGCCACATTCCTCAAGGTAGGCACCACAGCCATCCTTCTCGCCCTGGTGGAGGACCAGGCGTTGCCCCGCGAGATTCTGTTCGCTGCTCCCGTCGCCGCGATGCGCGAGGTGTCCACCGATCTCACTCTGGGCCAGCCTCTCGAGATGGCCGACGGCACCAGCGCCACGGCTCTCGACATCCAATGGGAGTTGTACGCAGCCTGTCGCTCCTACATCGAGTCGCACGGCACCGACAATGTGGGGGGCGATGTCGCGATCGACGTACTCAACCGGTGGGAGTCGGTGCTCGGATCACTCGAGTCCGATCCGATGGTCCTGGCCGAGCAGATCGACTGGGTGGCCAAATACCGGCTTCTGAATGGCTACCGCGAGCGCCACGGCATCGGGTGGAACGATCCACGGTTGCGGGCGATGGACATCCAGTACCACGACATGAGGCCCGAGAAGTCCCTCTCGGCCCGGGTCGGTCTGGAGACGCTCGTCGACGATGCGCAGGCAAGAGCCGCCATGAGCGAACCCCCCGACGACACCCGCGCCTACTTCCGCGGCGAGTGCTTGAGGCGCTACGCATCCAGCGTGGTCGCCGCCAACTGGGATTCGATGGTCTTCGATGTCGGCTCTGATGTGCTGCGGCGTGTACCCATGATGGAACCGATGCGCGGTACCCGCGAACACATGGGTAGGTTGTTCGACGAATGCGAAACAGCAGCGGAACTTCTCCGCAGACTTGGCAAATAGGTAGTCCCAGAGGAGAGCGCCATGGCCGAACGTGAACATGTTCAGAAATCCGCTCCGTCGAAACGCGACACCAAACCCGTCGACGCACCTGCCAAGTCCGAGCGCGGCGAGGAGATCAAGTCCGAACTCGACGACCTCCTCGACGAGATCGACGAGGTCCTCGAGACCAACGCTGAGGAATTCGTGAAGAGCTACATCCAAAAGGGCGGACAGTAGACCGCAGACACTGGCCCGCTGAGGCCAATACGCAACATGACCGCCGAGTGCCTAGATTGTCAGCTGTGAACCTTCCGCTCTTCTCTCCCCAAGACGACCCCGGGCCCGACTTCGCCGAGCTGCTTCGGCGCAGCGGATTCGCTCACGACATCGACTTCACCGGCGTGGTGCCTGTCGAGGACTACCGGCATGGAACGACCTGCGTGGCGATTCGTTTCAACGAAGGCGTCCTCCTGGCCGGCGATCGCAGGGCCACTTCCGGCAACCTGATCAGCCACCGGTCGATCGAGAAGGTGTTTCCAGCCGACCATCTGAGCGGCGTTGCCATCGCCGGAGCGGCTGGCCCTGCCGTTGAAATGGTGAAGCTCTTTCAGCTTCAGCTCGAGCACTACGAGAAGGTGGAAGGCACCTCGCTGAGCCTCGAGGGCAAAGCCAACCAACTCGGGCAGATGATCCGAAACAACCTTCCAGCGGCCATGCAAGGTCTCGCGGTTGTTCCGATATTCGCCGGATACGACGCCGCCCGAGATGAGGGACGGTTGTTCGAGTACGACCTCACCGGCGGCCGCTATGAAGAAACCGAGCACGCCAGCACCGGATCCGGCAGCCTCCACGCCGGCACAGTCGTCAAGCTCGGCTTCCACCGCGACATGACCGCCGCCGAGGTCACCGAACTCGCCATCAAGGCGTTGTTCGAGGCCGCCGACGAGGATTCAGCCACCGGTGGCCCCGACCCGATACGTGGGATCTACCCGGTGGTGGCGATCATCACTGCCGACGGCTACTCCCGCCTGGCCGACGACGACCTGGCGGAGCGCACCTCCTCACTCATCGAGGCCCGACGTCAAGAACAGACCAACTGATGGGGGCATCAACATGAACATGCCGTTCTACGTGGCACCCGAACAGGTGATGAAGGATCGGGCCGACTACGCCCGCAAGGGAATAGCTCGCGGTCGAAGCCTGATCGCGTTCAGATTCAACGAGGGTGTGGCGATCTGCGCCGAGAATACATCCACCACCCTCCACAAGATAAGCGAGATCTACGACCGCATCGCCTTCGCCGGGGTCGGCAAGTACAACGAGTTCGATCAGTTGCGGATCGCCGGTGTGCGCCACGCCGACATGAAGGGTTTCTCGTTCAGCCGCGAAGACGTCGACGCCCGAAGCCTCGCCAACCAGTACGCCCAGATTCTCGGCCAGGTATTCACTCATGAGATGAAGCCCATGGAAGTCGAGATTCTTGTGGCCGAGCTCGGCCTCGAGGCCGACGGCACCGATGACCAGATGTTTCGGATTCTCTACGATGGAACCGTGGGGGATGAAGGTTCGGTGGTCGTTCTCGGCGGAGAGACAGAGTCGATTTCGGAGCATCTCGAAAGCTTCGATTCACCACCCAGTCTTCGCGACGGCTTGCGAAGCGCAGTCGCCGCATTGAGCGGCCCCGACCGTGCTTTGTCGGCCGCAGATCTCGAAGTTGCCGCTTTGCAGCGTGGCAACGGCAGACGCACATTCAGGCGCATCGACGGCGACGAGCTCGAGGCCTTGCTAGCCGACTGAGTGTCACCCGGATCCAGCCCGCTGACGTTACGGTGTCGGCAGTGCAGCGCAG
>JAJCXW010000058.1 GCA_029263235.1 Acidimicrobiales bacterium | reverse complement strand
GATCGCGACTGAACGGAAGCTCTTCGTCGTTGTCGGCCACGACGTATTGGCGGAGCTCTGGGCCGGCCGATTCGAGCAGATATCTGAAGTGCCCGATGACAGGGAAGTTTCGCAGGATGGAGTGGCGTTTCTGGGTGATGTCGTGGAGTGCGACCACCACGAGGAACGCCACGACTACGACAATGATCCACAGCCACCAGGTCATGTTCGTGAACCTAATGGTTGGGGGATGCTTCGGAGGCCGATCGCGAAGAACCGAACCGCTATGACCGGATTGGGGAGGTCACAACGGTTCGGTTCGGGGGTTCCCTCGGGGAGGGCCGAGGATTGTCGTGGGGTCAGGCCCCTGCGATGGCGTCCTTGAGAGCCTGCACTGCCGCCTTGCCTGTCTCCCAGCCGGACTTCATCTGGTCGTGGCTGGTGCGGACCGCTTCACGAGCACTGTTGAGGGTGGCGGCGCCGGGGCCCTCGTCGTAGCTGTGGGGGGTCACTGCGAGGACCGAGTCGGCCACTCCGTCGACCCCGTTGATGCCAGCGTCGAACAGGGCCATGGCTTCCTCGGCGAGGCTGACAGCTTCAGAGACGTCGATGCCGGCCTCGGTTGCCTTCTCGACGGCGTCGTAGAAGCGCTCTTCGAGGTCTTCGATCTTTTCGCCAGCGGCATCGATGCGATCGGTTGCAGCCGTGAGATGGACCTGGGGAATGACCACCAGATAGACCCGGTATTCAGGGCCGATCAACATGCAGAGGCGGCGGATCTCTTCACGATCGGTCGCGGCGTCGATCTCGCTCCTGAGACCGGTGAGCCCGCTCTCGGTCGAGCCGATGATGCCGGTGAGCTCTCTGAGATGGTCTTCGGTGACGAAGCTGGCGTCGTTGAGTCGGGCCTGGGCCTCCGAGAGGGAGTCGAGACGGGTGTCGATCGCCTGGATGCAACGGGTCTTGACATCGGCGATGTCGACTCGAGCGGCGGCACTGTCGGCCTCGTCGGTGGAGACGGTCTGGGCGAGAGCCGGGCTGGCTACTCCGAGAGCGAGACCGCCAACCAGCAGGGCTGCCAGTATTCGGGGGGTTCGGAACTTCATCTTGGATTCTCCTGGTTGGGGGATGGGTTGTGAGAGTGGGTGCCGGTCATCCGGCCGCGAGGGCGGCGGCGTCGGCTGAGAGGTCGGCAGAGATGCCGCTGATGTCGTTGAGCAACGAGTCCAGCAAGGCGTCGAGTTCGGCGGCTGCTGCCGATGCTGCGGCCGTTGCAGCCGCCTGCTGGTCGTCGTCGGCGGTGTCGGTGAGGGCCAGGTCGGCCGTGGTGGTCGTGACCGTGTCGGCGATGGCCGCGACGGTCGTGGTCGTATCGACAGCGTCTGGGGCCGAGGCGGTGCGATCTCCGCAGGCGGTGGCTAGCAGGGAAATTGCGGCGATCACGACCGTGAGACCGAACAGGCAGGCGAGTTGGCGGGGCTGCTGCTTCATGAATCACACGATGGGCGCGCTTCAAGAGGGGAGTGCGAGCAACTTGTTAGGGGTCTGTGAGCTGTTTCTGGTCAGCCGTGTCGGCTGATGACCCAGATCTGGTGCGGTTGATCGCTCACGTTGTGCACTCCGGTGAGGGAGAATCCGAGGCGGCGGAGCACCGCCGCGCTCGGCTTGTTGTCGGGCTGGACGACGGCGTGGATGAGCGGCCCGGCGAACCGTGTCCAGGTGTCGGCGAGTATTGCTCGTCCGGCTTCGGTTGCGTATCCGGATCCCCAGCTGCGTCGCCCGAGAGTCACACCAAAGTTGGCGGCGGCGTCGGGCAATTCGGTGAAGGGCTGGACCCCACCCTCACCCAGTAGTCCGCCGGTTGTCGCGTCGCGGATGGCCCACAGGCCCCAGCCGTTCACTTCCCACGATCGCTCGGAGGTGGCCAGGGCGTCGTTGGTCTGGGCTCTGGTCAGGATCCCGCCGGAAACATGTCGCATGACTTCGAGGTCGCCGTAAAGGGCGGCCACCTCGTCGATGTCGGCTGGGGACAGCGGCAGAATCACAAGCCGCTCGGTCCGCAACGCAGGTGCATCCATGTGTTGATCGTGCCACTCTGGAACGGAAAAGGGGAGCGCGAATGGCGATCATCGGCTTGGGACGGATCTGATATGGCATCAACACACCAACCAGCAGGGTTCGGTCCGGTGGTCGAGGCCGACTGGTTGTTGGAGCACCTGCACGACCCCGGCCTGACCGTGGTCGACTCCCGCTGGTACCTCGATGGCCGTTCCGCGAGGGATGTCTACGACTCAGGGCACATCCCCGGAGCGGTGTTCGTCGATCTCGATCGGGATCTGGCCTCGGAGCCGACCTTCACCGGCGGGCGCCATCCTCTGCCCCATCCCGACGAGTTCGCCCGGACCATGTCGCTGTTGGGTATTGGCGACAACCAGCGAGTGGTGGTCTACGACGATGTCGGCGCCGCCATTGCGTCACGGCTCTGGTGGATGCTCGATGCTCTCGGGCTGGAGGCCGCGGTTCTCAACGGCGGAATCGGGAGCTGGACCGGTGATCTGTCGACTGAGCCGATCGAGCCCGTTCGCTCGTGGTTCACCACCACGCCGTGGCCCACAGATCGGGTTACTTCGATCGACGAGGTCGACGATCTACGCCACGGGAAGGCTCTGGTGCTCGATGCTCGCGACGCTGAGCGGTTCGCGGCCGGGTCGGCCATTGACCCTCGCCCCGGCCACGTGCCCGGCGCCCGCAGCGCGCCTTTCGCCGACAACCTGTCCGATGGGGTCATGAAGTCGGAGTCGGAACTTCGCCAGCGCTTCAAGAATCTCGGTGTGGGCGACCGCCCGGTCGTGGTCTACTGCGGAAGCGGTGTGACGGCGTGTCACGACCTGCTGGCGATGCGTCGGGCCGGGCTCGGCAACGGGCGCTTGTTCGTTGGTTCGTGGTCGGCCTGGGGGGCAGACACGGACCGACCGGCGGAGGAGGGGCCCGACAAGGGCCCCGGCTCCGGGGTCGACGAAACCGGTGACCCTGATCTAGGCGGCCGGGATTAGCTCGTCGACCGGCTCGGAGCCGGGGCGCACCCACACGACGTCGTTGAGGCACGACCCACTCGTTGCCTCACTCTCGCTCGTGTGGTGATTTCGGATTCGGCTGGCGACCCGCTGGCTCATGAATGCCACGCTGAGCCCGGTCAGAGCGACGGCGGCACCCGCCACCGCATCGACTACGTAGTGGTTGGCGGTGAGCACGACCGCGGAGGTCATCATCATCGGCCCGAGGATCGCGAATGCCTTGGCCTTCTTGGTTCGTGAGGCTCTGTAGATCATCACGCCGACCAGGAGGTTCCAGCCGACATGCAGGCTGGGAACGGCCGCAAACTCGTTGATGAGGGCCGGGGGTTGCAGTACCCGATAGGAGGTCGAGAGTTCGGTGACGGTGTCAACGAAACCGCCGGGTAGAGGCCGGGGCGGGGCGACGGGCAGCAGGGCGAAGATCACCAAGCCGATCGCTCCGGAGACGAACATGGCGTTGCGCAGAAGGAAGTAGTCGCTGCGGTGTCGGCGGTAGAGCCACACGAGCGTGAGTGTGATGACCGGCCAGTGGCCCCAGATGTAGACCCAGTTGGCGAAGGTGATGATCGCCCGTTGGTCGAGCACGAGGCTCTGCAGTCCGGCTTCGATGTCGATGTTGAGCCAGCGCTCCATGCTGAGGAGGCTTTCGGCGTTGCCGACGGCCTGTTCTTCGCTGCCTTCGGTGAGGCCCCGTACTCCGAAGTAGGCGAGGGCCGCCGCGAGCACCAGAGCGAACTGTGTGGCGATACCGAGAGCGAACCGTCGGGTGCTTTCGCCGGCCAGGGGAACATCCTGGTCGACGGAGGAGAGCGGTCTGATTTCGTCTCCCCTGAGTGTGATCGTTGCTGCGGCCATGATGTTCGCCCCCTCAGGTGATGTCGTTCGGGTATGTGAATTGACAACACACAGCGACGATCGATGTCAGCCAGCAATGTGCGAAAGACGACCATTGAGCAGCGGTCGCGGCCGTCGAAGCGACCCGGTGGAGGCCGGTGTGACGAGTGCTGTGTGGGTTGTGAGGTCAGGGCCACGCCGCTAGCGTTCTGGGCCGCGGGGTGGAGCAGTCTGGTAGCTCGTCGGGCTCATAACCCGAAGGTCGCAGGTTCAAATCCTGCCCCCGCCACCACTCAGAAGGCCCGGAAACACTGCGTTTCCGGGCCTTTTGCGTTGTAGCAGGGTGTCGCTCATCAACCGTCGCAGGTGAAGAAGTTCCAGAAGACCGCCTGGGGTCGCTCAGTGAGGTCCTCGCCAGAAGCCGAGTACAACCAGGACGACCTGTCGCCGACCTGGGTCTGGAATCCCAGCTCCGAGAACACGGCTTCCATCCCCGTCGAGGCAGCGATCTCCCCGATGCCGGAGTCCATCGTGACGCCGGGATGCAGCACCACTTCCCCGGGAGGCGGACCGCTGACCCCCGGCCAGTACCTCCAACTGTCCAACCGGTCGCTCTCTCCCCGGAGACCGGTGATCATGAAGTCGCCCCACATGATGTTCCGGCCGCCATCGGAAGGGCCGTCGGCCAGCTCGCAGAGATTGCTCCAGCCTGTGTCGCTGTCGGGAGGGCCGTACCGGGTGATCATCTCGTCGACCACGTCGTCGAAGGGTGCCCCGATCGGGAGTCCCACAACCTCGCCGGACGCAAGGTCGGCCATGGGGGCAGGTGGCAGAGTGGTTGTGGTTGTGGTTGTGGTTGTGGTCGTCGAGGTCGTGGGACTGGTAGATGTCGTCGACGGCGCAGGGGCCTCGGTGGTTGAGGTCGTGGTGGTCGAGGTTGTGATGATCGATGTCGTGGTGGTCGAGTCGGAATCACCATCGTCGCCGAGTTGGGCCAAGGCGTACCCGCCCATGAGTCCCACCAACAACACGATCCCCGCGACCAAAACGGTCTCACGCCTATTCATCAATCGAGTGTGTCACGCTGCCTCTCGACGACCCGCAGCCGGCTCCCTACTCGCACCGGGCTCAGCCAACGCAATCGTGTCCTCCGGTCAGGACTCCCTCTCGAAGACGACCATGTCTTGGCCGCACAAGGGGTGGAAATCGGACCGGAATCCTGACCAAACGCCCAAGGAAACACTTCGCAACCTGAGTCCGGCATCTGCCGCCATCTCTTCAACTCTTGCTCTCGTGAATGCAACCGCAGCCCGAGGTCGTGCCGGGTCGTGGACATAACACCCATCACCCCAACGAGAGGAGATCCCGATGGCGGCTGCCGTATGAGTGGGAGCGTTCGCGATGGCCTCATCTGTGATGAAAAAGGACGTCATGGCAGATCCGCCCGGAGTCAGGATCCGGCGAAACTCGGCCAAATAGTGGGTGACTTCGTCGGCGAACATATGGGTGAAGACCGACTGCGAAATGATTCGGTCAACGGATGCATCCGAGGCAGGTAGTGAGACATCCAGGTTGGATATCGAGCCGTTGGGGTTGTGGAGTTCGTCTTCGACGTCGATGTGGAAGAAACTGAAGTTTGGGTGACGCTTGGTGATGTTGACCCTGCACCACTCGATTGATGGCCGAATGATGTCGATGCCTGCGTATCGCCCCTCGGATGCGAGGACCTGGGTGAGCGGAATCGCGTCTCGGCCGATCCCGCAGCCAAGCTCAAGGACCGAGTCGGTCGGTGCGATCGGAGCGAGGGAGTCGATCTGTTGCATGTGGGTCGCAGAGATCTCCCCGAATGTCTCCGGTCCGCCACCTGTCAACATCACCAGATCGAGAGGGAGCGAATAGCCCTCGAACATCAGTGGGTGGTCGGTTTCATCTGGGTTCTGCCCATCAGATGTCGTGAGACGCTTGGAAATGAAGCTTCTCAAGCGGCGTTTGCTGCTCATGGGCTGACCTCTCATCCACCGTAGTCAGGCATCGGGACCACGTTGCCGGTGGCCCAGTCGATCACCAGACGATCGCCGAGCGGCTCGCTCAAGGTCACACGAACGCTTTGAGCGTAATCCTGCCACCTCTCGCTGCCGCTGATCCCTCAGACTGGAGTGAAGTTCCAGGTTCCCTCCAGCTCCCACCAGAACAATCCTCCAACCGCAGACGAGAAGAGCACGATCACGGCGACGCCAGCGACGGCAAGACTTCGGCCGAGGCCCCACTGTTCGGTTTGTGACTCCTGCTCGCCAAGCTGGGCGATCATGGCGCCACCGTAGTGTCGAGTCCGGGTTCGCCCCGGTCAGCGGGCCGATCAGTAGGCGGTTGTTCGAAGAATCGGTTGAAAGAGCGTCGTGCGTTTGGCGCAGACGGCTTCGGCGCGACACGACTCACAAGTGGGTTCGGTGGCCTCCACGCAAGTCGATCTGGCGTTGGTGAAGAAGAACCCATCGACGGCGGCCTGGGTCAGCCCGGACTGGTCGACGAGGAGGTTGATGGCATCGAACGCCGCCTTGCGAATGAGGTCTTCCTCGAGTTCGTCGACCCATCTGCGGTTCTCGACACGGGACTGCAGCTCGGGATCGAGGATGGTGACGCAGCCGGTTCGGAGACAACTGCGCATGAGGTGATAGTCGACAATCGGGGTGACGACCTCGGGGTCACGCAAGTCGATGAACCGCTCCGGTCGATTGGCCAAGATGATGAGTAGGAGATTGGCCTTCTTGGACATCGGGTCTTCGGCGTAGCCCGGCAATCGTGTGAGCCGGTCGAGCAGGGCGCGGCCGGGTCGGTCCTGGCTAGCGATGTTGGCGAGGAGGTCGCGGAAGCCGTTGTGCCCGGCTTCGAGCAGGGCCTCGCCGTAGGCCTGCTGGAGCTGCCGGTGTGAATGGAGCTGGGGGACCGGGCAGGTGCCGTCGTCGGCGGCACAGATGCGGTCGAACAGATCTGGTTCGTTGGCGAGTCGGCGCGGCTCCAAGATGGTCGGATCCTCGGTGGCGGCACGGGTGAAGGCCTGCCATATGAAGTCCGATCCCTTGAAACGTCGACCGTTGCCGAGGGCATACATGGACTCGGTCCAGCCGTGGTCATCGGAGTACCAGAAGCCGTACTCGTGGATGGTGGCCACAGCTAGGCAGTCCAGCGCCCACGGGATTCCCTCGTCGGGGAACGGGAAACCGCAGAAGTCGAGAGTCGAGGCGGTGGCCTTGTTGGCGAGCATCGTCGCCACGCTCCGGATCTGTTGCTCATCGACCCGAACTCGCTGCTCGACGCTGGGACTGACCGCGTTGATGAGAGCCGAAGATCCGGCGCCGCTGAGGGCGCACGCCGCGGCGGCGTTTGCCGTCTCGACCGGGTCCGCTCCCGTGAGCACGCCAGCCAGATAGCCGCCGGCGAAGGCGTCGCCTGCCCCGGTCGGGTCGATCACCTCCACGACCGGAGGGTCGTACCGGATCGCCGTATTGCCTTCGTGGATCGTGACCCCGCTGGATCCCTCGGTCACACACAGTTGCTGTCGGGCGGCCGGTGCCACCCCGGCTGGGTAGAGGCTCTCGGACTCGGCTCGATTCATGAAGAACAGCGAACAGAGTCCGATCAATTCGAGGGTCATGTCGTGTTGATCGGCCACGTCGTCGAGGAACGCGCCCGCTGAGAGCTGACCCTCGAAGCCCCGCTCACGCAGACGTCGCGCGAAGGCCAGTTGCCTCTCCGAAGACGCCCCCAACGGTCCGATGTGCACGTGCCGGGTCCCGAGCCAAGCCTCGGGGAAGTCGTCTCCACTCATCGTCATCTCGACACCCAGTTCGATGCCGAGGTAGTCAGCGTTCAGATCAGGGTCGTAGGCGATGTGGAACGACGGCGAGATTCCGTCTCGCACCACCAATCCGCCGCGGTCGATCCCGCCCGGGCCGAACGCGGCCGCGATCTCTGCCGACAGATCGCGTGGGATGGCCGCCACCAATCCGACATCGACTCCGGCCCGACGAGCCGCCAATGCAGTGTTGAATCCGGAGCCGCCCGCGACAGCGACCACATCGTCACCGATCACCAGACGATCCATCGACGGACACCCGACCACCACGAGATCGGGTGGGGGACCGGACTGTTGACTTGTCACTTCGAGGTACTCGTTTCTTCAGGTTCGACTACTCTATACTTAGAGTAGTCGAAGGAAGAAACTGTTGTGTCAGCGAAAGTAGCGATTCTCGGATTGTTGGTCGAGCAGCCGTTCCATGGCTACGGCGTAGAACGTGTCATCGAGCAACGCGGAATGCGCAAATGGACATCGATCGGCTTCTCGTCGATCTACCACGTCCTCGATCAGCTCGTCGACGAGCGCCTGGCCGAGGTCAAGATCGAACCGGCGCCGGGCCGAGGCAAGGAACGCCGTGTCCACTACGTCACCCCCGAGGGCCGCAGACTGTGGACCACATCGACCCTCGATGCACTCCGCGAGGTCGACGACTCCGACAGCGGGTTCCTGACGGCGCTGTCCGGACTGCCGCTCCTCGACCAATCTGCCGCCGTTGAGGCCCTCGAACAGCGCCGCGACCTTCTCAAGTCCCAGATCACCGGGCTCGACACCGATCGGAACGCCGTAGTCCCCGTTCCAGACCATGTGGAAGCAATGTTCAGCTACACGCGATCACGGCTCGTCGCGTCCCTGTCCTGGCTCACCGATTTCCTGTCCACCATTTCAACACCATCAACGGAGGCACGGCCATGGCCGGCATCGACCTGAAGAAGACCTACCGAGAGCACTACACCGCCAAGGCGACACCATCGATCGTTGATCCACCGAAACGGCCGTTCCTCATGATCGATGGCCAGGGCGACCCCAACACCGCCCCGGAGTACATCGACGCGATTGAGGCGCTCTACCCGATCGCCTACGGGCTGAGAGCCGCCATCAAAGATGCCACCGGAGACGCCTACACGGTCATGCCGCTCGAGGGTCTGTGGTGGGTGGCCGACATGGCCGACCTCGACCCCGCCGACAAGTCGAACTGGCTGTGGACCGCCATGATCTGCCTGCCCGATGCCGTGACCGACACCATGGGCCGGGAAGTGATTGCTGCCGTCACCGACAAGAAGGCCCTGATCTCGGGATCGAAGGCACGGATCGAGGTGTTCGCTGAAGGCCCGGCCGCTCAGATTCTCCACATCGGCCCTTACTCCGATGAGGGCCCCAACATCGAGAAGCTGCACCGTTTCATCGACGACAACGGCCACTCTCTCGCCGGCAAGCATCACGAGATCTATCTCTCCGACCCTCGCCGGAGCGACCCGGCGAAGCTTCGCACCATCATCCGTCAGCCATTCACAGATACCTGAACACGCCGGCGGCCCGAACTTGTCGTCAGTCGGCCGAGAGGTGTTGTGCAAGAGCCCCGAGAACGCCTTCCCACAGCTCAGCGCGTGCCTCCAACCACTTCGTGGCATCAGACAGTGGAGCCGCGTCGAACGAGTAGCGGACCTCCTTGCCCCTCCGGGTCCCTATCGTCAGCCCGGCGCCAGCCAGCTCGGAGAGATGCCGGGACACCGCTTGTCGACTGATCGGCAACCGCTCGGCGAACTCGGTGGCGGTTCCTGTTTCTCCAGCCGCCATCCAGTCGACAAGCTGCTGACGGGTCGGGTCCGATAGGGCCGCGAACACTCTTCGCGGTGAGGTGGTGATCATCCCGCCCGGTCGCCGGATAGGTAGTTGACGAGATCTTCGACTTCGGCCTTCCAACCCGATGTGTTCTCATCCAGGCTGCGCTTGTAGATCTCATCGGGCAACGACGCGAACCCTGTCTCCACGACCCGCACCATCGTCCCGCCATCCACTGTGCTGAGGGTGAACTCGACCACGGTCGAGGGGCTGTCTTCAACTCTGGTGTCGCTCGTTACCGCCCATCGGTAGGCAAACCGATTCGGCGGATCGACCACCTGAACCACTGCCTCCCAGCTCTCGCCGTACTCGGACCAGCTGAACTTTGCAGCACCCCCGACTCTCAGGTCCAGTTCAGCACCATCGCCGAACCACTGGGCGAGTTCCTCTGGAGAGGTGAGCGCCCGCCAGACGCGTTCGATTTCAGCGGGAACCAGCACCTCACGCTCGATCCGATCCTGTCGAGTCATGGAAATTTCCTCTCTCCGAAGACGTGCAACTGATGTACTGCACGTTATATGCAACATAACGATTGCACGAGTGGGTGTCAACGGAGCGAAGTCTGCCCAACGAAGATCTGGGTGGATGCCTCGCTGGAGAACGAGGGCGAAGATCTCGACTGGGACGTGACGGCAGCGATCACGCCTTTCGAGGTGACCTGAAGGGCGGTGACGTCGGCCCCGCTCCCGGCCATGCGGCCGACGTCATTGATGCTCCACGTCTTCGCGTCGGAGGAGAAGAGAATCTGGCTTTGCTGACGGGAGGCCTGCCTTCCCAGTCCCACCGCATACTCGAGTTCGCGCAACTCGTCGATGGTGAACGTGACATACGGGACCGACGTTTCAGGGTCGACAAAACCGACCGTCCCCTCGCTCAGGTCGGCTACGACGCCCGTTTGGCTGTTGGAGTAGCTACGAATCGTGATCAGCGTCTCGTCCCCACGGCGAAGAAGTAGCCCGCCGTTGCCACCTCCGAGAGTGCTGAGCGTGTATCCGTCTCTGACGAGGATCGCCTCAGGAGCCAACTCCGCAGGCCCGGTGCCGCTCGTCTGTCGGACGGCGGTGGCAGCGATTCCTTGGTCGCCGGCGGAGACCACGGCGTTGGATACTCGAAAGCCGTCGGACAGGATTCCATCGACCCTGAGGGGCTCCCAGTTGACACCGTCGCCAGATATTGCCAGGGCGTCTTCGCGGTCAATAAGCGAGCCTATGAGAATCTGGCCCCACGTCGCGACTCCGACCACCGGTGGTGAGTCCGATACGAGAGTCCGCCACGTGACTCCCTCATCCGAAAACAAGAGCCCCGAGCCAGCGTGCCCTGGGACGAAACCGGCCAGCAAAAAGCTCCCGCTATCGGTCGCGTGGAGGTTCAATGGATATGTCTGATCCAAGGCCTCCACGTGCCAGTCGGTGCCGTTCGCTGAGCTCCATACCGTCGTGGAGGATTCGAAGACCTCATTGAAGGAGACGCTGGGCAGGTCATCTCCCGTCAGCCCGAGCTCGTCGCCAGAAATGGTCAACAGCGGCAACCCGAATGGCCCCTCTACGACGAACTCTGCGGAGGTCTCGCCGTAGTTCCCGCTGAGCCCGAACTCTTGGGGCGGAAAGCCGGTCAATTCCTGCAGCGCCTCGTAGGCGGCCGCCATCGGATCGTTGAACGGCAAGCGTCCGACGATCACCTCGATGCCCCCGGACGAGGCCACCATCTGAGGGATTGGAACGTCCGAGGTGGAAGTCTGCGGTGCTGGGAGCAGTGTCGCGACCCATTCGGCGCCGTCGCCAGATCGCCAGATCACGGCCGCTCCGTCAGCATCTCGACCAACCGCGACGAGCCCATCTGCTCCGGTGCTCACCGAGGTCACCTCGTTTGGCGGCTCGATCACCGTTCCCAGCGATTCCCACGACTGCCCATCGCCGGAACTCCAAGCGTTCATCCCAGCTCTCGCGGTGGCGAACGGCGTGCTCGCCTCGGTGGCAAAGAGGAAGACCCCTCCGTCGTACTCGACGATCCCAACCGGCTGTAGCGGGCCGAGTTCGGGGCCTGGATGCCAGATCAGTGGTTCAGCGATCTCAAGGACGGGGGCAGCAGCCTCGGTCGTGGTCGATTGCTGAGTTGAAGTCGTGGGTGAAGCAGCACTCGTGGAGACGATTGGTGCCAGCGATTGTGTGGCCTCCGGCGGGTCGCCTTCCGCGATCGAGTTGAACACGGCCAGACCGCCAATCACGACCGCGGCCACCGCGATACCGATCAGCGGTCCGGTTCTCGATGACTCCGTGGAAGGGGCGTCGGCGGGTCGGTCCTCGTGTCCGTCCTCGCCGTAGAGGTCGACAACGATCGGCGCGTAGTAGACGCGATGGCCGCAGGCGTGGCAATAGTGCGCGTCGTCCAGCGTTTCGGTCCCGCAACTCCCGCACACATCCCCAGCCATCGAACACGACAGTAACCCGTCGCTGGACCGGGGCGCTATCGGCCTCAGGACAGTCCTACTTGGTTGATCCTTCGTCCATGGGCGCGTCGAGGACGGATCGTTTCTCGCGGATCAGTACCAGCATCTCGACGATGCGATCATTCATCCCGATGTCAGCGGTCGAGGGCCAATTCTCGACTTCGGCTCTTGCGAATTCGGTCCACCGGACCATGAGGTCGAAGAGTTCGAGCTGGAAGGTGGCGAACAGCACCGACAGATGGGTGCGCTCGGGAAACGGATGTTCCCCGTCGAGGTAGCCGGAGTTGATGGTCGTGACCTGTTCGTATAACGCCGCCGCCTCGGCGCCCATCTGGTCGAGCGCCGCGAGCAGGTCGTCGATGGTTCCGTTCTCGGCAAACAGCAGTCGCAATAAGGCTTCGGCTTCGAGCATGGGGGGCTCGGGGATGGTCGCCATCCAAGACTGAAGCGCGCTGTGGCCCTCAGCGGTGATGGTGTAGACGGTCCGATTTCGCTTACCGCTGGGCTCCAACTGTCCGGCGGCGAGTCCTAGCTCCACCAGCTTCTTCGGTTCGGCGTAGAGCAGTCGCTCGGATTTCGGCCACGCGAACCGCAAGCTCCTCTGAGCCTGCTGATTCAGCTCATACGCCGACCAGGGCTGCACCGCGAGCAGGCCGAGCACCGCGTAGGAAGATGTCGTGAGTCGGGGCGCCATGGGAATCAATGCTACTGCAGTATGCAGTACTAACACGCCCTCGGATGGACCGCAAGAAGACCTACGACCGCCTGCTCGGCAGCGCTCCCCTCGGGCCGACCAACTTCCGTGACTACGCTGGCCGGTTCCTGATCAACTCCCTCACCGAGAAGCACGTGGTCGCCAAAGAAAAGTTCAGACTCTGCCATCGAACCGGCACAAGCCCGGCATGACCGACGATCTGGAATCGCTCGCCGAGCGCTTCGCAGCCGACGTCTCGGTCGGACTCGAGCGACAGAGCAATCCCGATACCAAGCAATGGTGGGAGCGCTACATGAAGGGAGAAGCTCGGTTTCGCGGAGTGAAGATGGCCGACACCCGCCGCGTTGTCACTGACCTGGTCGCACGCCACAACCTCAACGACGCCGACGCTGAGGACTACCTAGCCACGGCCCTTCGCTGTATCTCCCAGCCGTGGACCGAGGACAAGCTCGCCGGGGTTCTCCTTCTCGCCGAACACGGCCTGCCCACCTTGAGAATCGGCCATCTGCGAGATCTCGCCGAGCCACTGGCGACCGGCATGATCACCGACTGGAACGTGTGCGACTGGTACTGCGTCAAGGTGCTCGGACCCTTCATCACCAACCAAGCCGATGTCGAGGCTCGAGCCCGGGCGGTCGGAGCCTGGGTGACAACCGAGTCGTTGTGGCAGCGTCGTGCCGGTGCGGTGAGCTTCGTCTACCACGCATCCACCGAACCCGAACTGTTCCCCGGATTCACCGACCTGATCATCGGCATCTGTGAGACGAACATGACCGACCCGACCCGCTGGAGTCAGACCAGCGTCGGGTGGCTGCTACGAGAACTGGCTCACCGTCGCCCGGAACTGGTGGCGGAATTCGTTGCCGAACACCCTGAGCTCAGCCTCGAAGCCCGACGCAACGCACTCAAACACATCGGATGATCGCCCGCCGGCGGTCAGCGGTCGAGGGCGACCTCCACCGTGGCTCCGCCCCATCCGCTGAGCTGATCACGGCCCTCGATGGTCACGGTGTCGACGCCTGAGGGTATCTCGACCCCGCTGACCGACCGGGTAAAGGGCTGCTCGGCGCCGTGATGGTGGGTGAGTACCCGTACTCCGAGTTCGGTGCCGTCGGGTGCCAGCACCCTCCATGCGTCGGCATACCGTTCCGCTGTGTCGTAGGGGGAGCTGAGGGTGACATCGAAGCTCCAGGTGTCGTCGGGACTCTGGGTTGCCGTCACCGCCAGCACATCGGGGAATAGCTCGGTGGCGTCACCTGCGTTCGTGGCGCCGCCGTCGCTGCCGCATGCCGCGAGGATCAACACCAGCCCGGCAATGGTCAGCAGACGATTCACAACCGGAGTCTGGCAGACCGTACCCGGACTCGCGGATCAGGACCATGAAGCGGCATTTCCGCAGGCGTTTTCTCGTTGAGGTGTCCTTTTCGGCAACACTCGTTCGTAAGAGGAATACCAGCAGGGTGCTGGCGGCGCTGTTTCGGCGTCGATTGCGAAAGAGGTAACAAGATGTCGAAGGTCTCGATGATGGGGACGATCACCTGCCAGGACGGCAAGGGCGACGAAATGGAGGCGGTCCTCAAGGATATGGTCGAGGCGGCCCGCGAAGAGCCCGGGGTCGAGATCTACTCGTATCACCGAGGCGAGGGAAACTCGTTTTCGTTTTTTGCCCTGATGGCCAACCAAGAGGCCATGCAGAACCACGGTCAGACCAAGGCAATGCAGTCGGCCATGGCGGCATTCGGACCGTTGATGGCAGAACCTCCGAACATGGCGCCCGCCACCCCGATCGCCGCCATCGGGTTCGACCTCTGAGAACGGAGTCCCAATGAGTCAGTACCTCCTATCGACATACGGTTCTCAGGGAGAGCCTTCCGCGGAGCCTCCTCCGCCCGAAGCGATGCAGGCGATGATGGAGCGAACCATCGCGCTCGAAGCCGAAATGGACGCCGCCGGCACTTTCGTCTTCGGAGGCCACCTCCACGGACCCGACGCCACCACGGTTGTGCGGTCGGGCGACGCTGAGGTGGTCATGACCGATGGCCCCTTCGTTGAGTCCAAGGAACACATCGCCGGCTTCTACATCATCAACGCCGAGGATCTCGATGCCGCGCTGGCCTGGGCCGCCAGGGTGACCGAGTGCATCGGCCGCCCGATCGAAGTGCGACCATTCGCCGGGAGCGGTCGCGTCATCGATCACCCACCAAGCCCCTGATCACCGTGACGGGCCATGCCGCTCCCGCGGATCCGGCCAAGGTCGAGAGCGTCTTTCGTGAGGTCTACGGACAAGCCGTGGCCACTCTTATCCGCGTCTGCGGCGACATCACACTCGCTGAGGACGCGGTCCAAGATGCGTTCGTGGCGGCCACCGACCGATGGCGGCGCGATGGCATACCCCCGAACCCAGCGGGTTGGATCGTGACGACCGCCCGGAATCGAGCCATCGACCAGCATCGTCGGTCGACGCGAGGACGAGAATTCGAGCGTGACGCCGCCGACGAATCAGGCTTGAACTCCGAGCTCTCAGCCGGGGGACGAGAGGGCAATGGAGCCGTGACCGACGATCAACTCCGCTTGATCTTCATCTGCTGCCACCCGGCGTTGCGGACGGAACACCAGGTGGCTCTGACGCTTCGGCTGCTGGGCGGTTTGAGTGTCGAGGAAATCGCTCGTGGGTTCTTGGTGACCGAGACCGCCATGGCGAAACGTCTTGGCCGGGCGAAGTACAAGATCAAGGCGGCCAGGATCCCGTATCGGGTGCCGGTGAAGTCCGATCTCCCGCACAGGCTCCGACCGGTCCTGTCGGTGATCTACTTGATCTACAACGCCGGCACCGACGAACTCGACGAGCGGGCCCCGCTCCGCCAGGAAGCGATTCGACTGACCCGAGCCCTCGCGAGCCTGATGTCTGGTGAGCCTGAGGTGGCCGGCCTCCTTGCCCTACTGCTGTTGAACGAGTCGAGAGTTCCCGCCCGCAGCGGTGATGGCTCGATAGTGCTACTTCGTGACCAGGACCGGACCATGTGGGACCAACGAATGATCGATGAGGGGCACGCGATCGTGCGTGCCTGCATTGACAATAACGAGTCGGGTCCCTACCAACTCCAGGCTGCGATCCAGGCCGTGCACTGCTCCGCCGAGACGTTCGAGGTAACCGATTGGCCCCAGATCCTCACCCTCTACGACCATCTGTTCTCGGTCATGCCGTCGGCCGTGGTGGCACTGAACCGGGCGATAGCAGTGTCAGAAGCCGACGGTCCGGTGGCAGGGCTGGTCGCTCTCGATGCCATCAGTCCCGATCTCGTGAAGTACCACCTGCTGCACGCGGCCCGAGCCACGGCCCTGCGTCGTCTGGGGAGGATTGACGAAGCGAGGGATGCCTACGCAACAGCGGCCGATCTCGCAACCGTCGCCGCCGACCGGGACCACCTATTGCTCCAGATCAGAGCGTTGGATGGCGGCGAAACCTGACGTTTGAGTTGTGTATGCAACTAGGAGGTTGTATACACAACTCATGAGAACATCGAAGGTATCCGACGAGATCGCATCAGGTTGCTACGCAGCCCGGGCTCGAGGCCTCGCCAGGTCCGTCACGCGGGTCTACGAAGATCATCTCCGCCCGCTCGGCCTCAAGTCGAGTCAGCAGACAGTCCTCACGGCCATAG